>NZ_CP092417.1:7032500-7220701 GCF_023716865.1 Endozoicomonas sp. SCSIO W0465 | reverse complement strand
GATAACAGCAACACTTACCCACAGGAGATCAAGATCAAAGCAACAACATACATGCGGGATGTTGACAAGAAAGTACACAGCCTGTAAGGCATGGTATTACTGGGATAGCATGAGTTATCCACAGCAAACCTCTTCCTTAATAATCATATCAATATCAAAACATCATCGCATAAAAGATAACACTTCTATTTAACTATTTATAAAGCAACGTGATTTCGATGATGTCTAAAATGACCCTTTCTTCTTATATATGGGCAATAAAGGAAAAGTAGGGGAAATAACTGGCAGTAATTCGGTGCCTCTTGACCAATGCAAATTGACGCTAACCCTGCAATTACTTAGAATGCCCGTCTTTTGTAAGTCCATTAAGACGAGTAACCACGATGAAAAGAACTTTCCAGCCAAGCAACCTGAAGCGCAAGCGTAACCACGGCTTCCGTGCGCGCATGGCTACCAAGAATGGCCGTGCGGTAATCAACCGTCGTCGAGCCAAGGGACGCAAGCGTCTGTCAGCCTGATCAACGCCTGTGGCTAAACGCCGTGGCTAATAACGCCGTAGCTAAAATAGAGAGCATCAGTGTGAGCTTATCTTTTAGTCGTGAATCACGGCTACGCTCCTCGGCTGATTTCAAACAGGTATTTGATACAACGGATATCAAGGTATCCAGCAGACCGCTTCTGATACTGGCAAAAGCCAACGAGCTTGGCCGTGCAAGACTGGGGTTGGTGGTTGCCAAAAAAAATATTCGTACTGCCGTTGGCCGAAACCGGGCCAAACGTCATATCCGGGAAACCTTTCGTCTGCAACAGGATGAAGTCGGTAACCTGGATATTGTCGTTTTAGTCCGGAAAGGTTTCAGTGATCTGAATGATCGTGATCTGAACCAGCTACTCAACCAGCAGTGGCAAAAGTTGAAACGAAGGCTGCACGAATGGGAAGCGTCGGCATAATGTTTGGCCGGGCTTGATATCCATCCAACCTGAACGAATATGCCAGAGTAATGCAACAGGAAGCCCAGCGGTTGTTCCTGTTCGGCTCCACCAGGCTCAAAAAGCTTTCTTATGCAAACAGCCACTTTTGAGCATTGACTGCCTGAGGCTGTTGCCCACAGAGGGTATTTTAATAAGCTCAAGGCTTTATAAGGCTGAAGGCTTTTCTAATGGAGCTGACGGCTTCGACAGAATGAAGGCATGTTTATGGCCAGATTAGCAAATATCCCCCGAGCATTATTGATCGGGCTGATCAAGATATATCGCTATGCGTTGAGCCCTCTGATGCCCAGCCGGTGCCGCTTTTACCCCTCTTGCTCTGCCTACGGCCTGGAAGCCTTAAATCGTCATGGTTTTCTGACTGGTAGCAAGCTTATCTTGCTCCGACTACTGAGGTGCCACCCCTGGCATCCAGGAGGATTTGACCCGGTACCGGAAAACGATTCTGGTAATCATCGGACACAATCAGACAATCATATTCACTCACCTGAATGTGTGGCCCGGAACTCATGGATTTCCAAAGAACACTCCTGATCGGCACTATTGCTGTAGTCGGTGTTTTAACACTGCAGCAATGGAATGAAGACTATCCCGGTACGCCGAAGTCGGCATCCGTCGCTCACTCCGTATCCAGCAGCCAAGCTGGCTCTGATATGCCTTCCCTTAAGGATGGCAGTTCAATACCTTCCACGGATGATGGCGCAGCGAAACCCTCTGCCCAGCTCATCAGCGTCAAGACCAATACGATTGATGCGCTGATTGATCCTGCCGGTGGTGATATCATCAGCCTGACTCTGCCTCAATACCCTGCCTGGTTGCCTGAAGATGGAGAACCAACCGTTCCTTTCCAGCTTCTGGTCAACAGCCCGGACTGTCAGGGAGAAATCACCTGTGTCTTCACCGCACAGAGTGCACTGGCCAAAACCGATGGCCCGGACGCGAATAACCTCCGCGGGGTTTACCAGGTAAAGCAGGCCAATTACACACTGGAAGATGGTGAAAACAAGCTGACGGTTGACCTCCATAAGAATATGGATGGTGTCGACATTACCAAAAGCTTTACTTTCTACCGTAACCGTTATGACGTCACGGTTAATTACACCATCGTGAATAACAGTGACAAGGTCTGGCGTGACCAGTTTTATGCGCAGCTGAAACGGGATAACTCAGAAGACCCGAGTCAGCTTAATTCAAAGGCGCCAATGAATACTTATCTGGGAGCGGCCGTTCGCTCCAATGATGAGCCTTACGCCAAGCTGCCCTTTGATGAGATTTCTGATAAGCCATTCGCTGAGCGGGTTCAGGGTGGTTATGCTGCCATGCTCCAGCACTACTTTGTCAGTGCGTGGGTGCCTGATCAGCAGAAAGCCCATCAGTATTACACCAAGCAGAACAAAGATGGCTACAACTTCGTTGGCTTCTATGACGATGCCATGGTTGTCCAGCCAGGTGAAACCATTGAGACCGGGGCAACCTTGTATGTTGGACCCAAAAACCAGGAAAACCTGAAGTCTCTGTCGGATGGCCTGGAGCTGACCGTTGACTACGGCATGCTCTGGTTCCTGGCTCAGCCACTGTTTACCATCCTGAAGTGGATTCACTCTCTGGTGGGCAACTGGGGATGGTCCATCATTCTGCTGACGGTACTGGTCAAGGCGGTATTCTATCCATTGAACGCCACCAGCTTCCGGTCCATGGCGAAAATGCGCAAACTGGGGCCAAAGCTGCAGGAGATGAAAGAGAAGTATGGCGATGATCGCCAGAAAATGTCTCAGGCCATGATGGAGCTGTACAAGAAGGAGAAGGTTAACCCGATGGGGGGCTGCCTGCCGATTCTTGTCCAGATGCCGGTATTCATTGCCCTGTACTGGACACTGCTTGAATCCGTGGAGTTGCGTCAGGCACCATGGCTTGGCTGGATTCACGACCTTTCCCAGATGGATCCGTACTTTATCCTGCCACTGATCATGGGAGCTTCGATGTTCATTCAGCAGATGCTGAATCCGACACCGCCAGATCCTGTGCAGGCTAAAGTTATGAAGATGATGCCGGTGATCTTCACCTTCTTCTTCCTGTTCTTCCCGGCGGGTCTGGTTCTGTACTGGGTGACCAACAACGTTCTGTCGATTATCCAGCAGTACATCATTACCAAAAAAATCGAAAAAGAAGGCTAAGAGCCTTCTGCGAAGCAGCTTTCTTCTTGCAAGGCTGCTTCGTTACCCTCTGCTCAATCTGTCCTCAATACATTCCTCTGCTGAAAAATACCTGCCCATCATTATTCTGATGTCGTAAACAATAGCGCCTGAATTTTCTACAGTTGCTCACGGCTGAACCGATAAACAGTTAGTAACAGAGGCTTCCCACCTTGAGCTAACTGGATAAGATCAGCAGCATGATTAAAAAACTGATAAGCACAGCCATTGTCAGCAGTGTTATCGGGAGCGCATCGGCTAATCCTGAACTGGGGTATATGACGCTTGGTACCGATCAGTACCAATTATTTAATGCAACCATTGCCATTGATGCTCTGCCGTCAGAACTTGCCAATAAGAAGCTTAAAGTAAAGCTCGGATCCATTACCGACTTCTACCGTCACAATATTGAGTATGACAAGCAGGTTGCCAGCCTGCGGTTTAAAGTGGCAAGAGATCGTGATGGGAAGCCGCTGATCACTGTTCGCTCTGTAAAGGAGATTACCTCCGGTCAGTTGAAGGCGGTTGTCAAGTTGACGGTGGGAAATCAGAAAATCTATGGGATCTATGATTTCAAGCTGACGCCCAATAACCAACAACAGGTTACATTAAACCTTCTTAACACGGATCATAAGCCTGCAGAAAAGCTGCACCTCAACCCAAAAGCTCAAGGACCATCAACATCTGTTGCCAGGATACCACCTTCCGAGGTCATGGCATTACCGTCTGAAGCCAGTAACCCCCGGTCAGTTGAAGAATATTCTAATCGTTTTTCAACAAGGTATTACCAGGTAACAACGGGTCAGAGTATCAGTCGAATAGCCATGGATTTGTTACCCTTATATCCAGAGGTTTCCAACTGGCGAACCCTGATGAAAAGGCTGGCATCCCTGAATCCAGACGCATTCATCAATGGCAATATCAATAAGCTGCGGGCTGATGCGCAGCTGAAATTACCCGGGTCTACTCAGCCAGTCACCCAGGCAGCAGCTGAAAAGTCTACTGTAAAAGCATCTGAGGCTACCCGCACAGAGACTTCAGAGAAACCAGTCATTGCACAGAATCAGAACCAGAACCAGAAAACACCTTCGAACATTCCCTACAGCAATTCCCTGAACTCAACAATCATTATCAAGGATCTTCCAAAAGAGCTTGCTGGTAAAGATAATCTGACCGTTCAGTTAGGCTCTATTACGGACTATTACCGCCAAGGCATCGATTATAATCAGCAGGTTGCAGGCCTTCGATTTGACATACTGGCTAATGGCAACCAAAAAACGGTGGTCAGGGCTCATTCGAGTCGTGACATTGATGCAAAACACTTAACAGCGGTGGTTAAGTTTTCGGCAGGAAGAAGAAAGGCCTATGGTATCTATGAAATTCATTCCGATAAAACCGGACGGCAAATTGCTTTTAATCTGTTAGATAGCAACAGTGGGAAAAAGCCACAAGTTGTCATGAATACCACCTCTTCAATGACAACGGATGACATTACCAAAAGGCAGGCTCTGGAAGCATTACGCCAAAAGTTGAAAGAGTATGAACAAGCAAAGAGTCGTGACAATAAGGTTTCTGGCAACCAACCGGCCAATAAAGGGGGCTCATCTTCTCAGATCTCTGCTGAAGTTGCCAAAAAGAAGGCATTGGAAGCATTGCGCCAGAAATTAAAAGGTTATGAGCAGGCAAGGAAAAACTATCCGGCAGAGACAGCCGATAAATCGGTTACTGAACGGATCACCCGTAAAAGTTACAGGCGCTCTTCGATGGCAGGGCAGAAAACCTATCGGGTTGCCAAAGGTGACACGATCAGCACAATAGCCATGGAGCTGAGCAAAGCTTATTCAGTCTCAACGAGCTGGAAGGGGGTAATGAAGCTGCTGGTGAAGAATAACCCTGACGCATTTATCAATGGTGATATTAACAAAATACCGGCAGGCACAGTGTTAAACCTCCCTGAAGCCGATCATTATGATCATCTTTACAGGGTCGTGGCGGGTGATAATGTCAGTTCGATTGCCTGGAGGATGCAGTATAAATACCCACAGCCTGTCGGGTGGAAAGGGATGATGGAACAAATCGTTCATATGAACCCCGAGGCTTTCATTGATGGAAATCCAAACAAGCTTCGGGCTAATGAAATTCTGATCATCCCCGATTCTGATGCATCCGGGATTGGGGCTAAAATTCAGCAAGTGTCTCAGAAGCAACCAGAAAGCAAAAAATACAACACGTATAATCACAGTAAGCCGGAAAAAAACGAGCTGACGTTTACAAAGCCAGTCAGAACGATGCTCTCTCCCACTGAAGAGCGACCAGCAGCACAGGCAGTAACTATTGATCATCACACTAAGCCGCAAAAAATGGGTCAGACGTTAGCAAAGCCTGCCCGGCAGCAGCTTTCCTCCCCGAAAAAGCAGCCTGTCCAACACAGAGCAGAAACCACTTATAAGGTCACGGAAAGTGAAAGTCTTGCGGCTATTGCACATAAACTGATACCTGATTATCCACAGTTTGACAGCTGGTATGATTTACTCCAGGAATTGGCAAAGCTGAACCCCTCACTGTTTGTGAATAATGATATTGGCGCGCTCAGAAAAGGGACGGTGTTGCAGCTGCCAGAGAAAAAAGCCAGTCAGCAGACCAGTGATAGCACCTCGATACCAGCCAAAGCTGCTGAGCGTAATGGAGGTCAACAAATTAGCGAAAGAAGATCAGAGGAAACGACGGGGATGGTAACAGCTCCTTCATACCAGAAAATCAGTAATTCGCTGTTATCCGGAATCAGTAAGACACCCGTATACAAAGTACCTGAAGGTTATACCATCAGCATGGTGGCCATTAAGCTCATCCCCCAGTTTCCGGAATACGACAACTGGACGTCATTGATGAAAGCGATCTATAAACTCAACCCCGATGCTTTTATCAACAGAGATATCAACAAGCTTCGTGATAATAGCCAATTGAAATTGCCCCGCAATATACGTTCGTGACCCTGTACTAAAACAGCCTCGACGCATAGACTATGCCCTCGTTTTAGCAGTTACCGATGGCTTGTTATGTCTGATTTCAGCAACCTTCACCAGGATACCATTGCCGCCCAGGCCACGGCCCCCGGTCGGGGTGGTGTGGGTATTATCCGGGTGTCGGGTCCTGATGCCATTCGTGTGGCAAGAGAAGTACTGAAGTTGGAGCCTAAGCCCCGGTTTGCCCACTATACCCCATTTCATGATGCTGATGGCTCGGTCCTGGATGAAGGCATAGCGCTCTACTTTCCCAATCCCAACTCCTTTACCGGTGAGGATGTGCTTGAGCTTCAGGCACATGGTGGCCCCATTATCCTTGATATGTTGCTGAAACGTATTCTTGCTCTTGGCATCCGTCAGGCAAATCCCGGGGAGTTTTCCGAGCGAGCTTTCCTAAACGATAAACTGGACCTTGCCCAGGCTGAGGCCATTGCCGACCTGATTGACAGTACTTCAGAGCAAGCAGCACGTTCAGCCTTACGCTCACTTCAGGGCGCCTTCTCTCAACGGGTCAATGCACTGGTTGAAGCTTTGATTGAGCTGAGAATCTATGTTGAAGCTGCCATTGATTTCCCGGAAGAGGAAATTGACTTTCTGAACGATGGCAAATTCACCGGTGAGCTGGAAAGCATCTCACAACAGCTTGGTGAAGTTATTCGTGAAGCAGGCCAGGGAGCGATTCTGAGAGATGGCATGACCGTAGTGATTGCCGGTCGGCCCAATGCCGGAAAATCCAGCCTGATGAATGTTTTGGCTGGCAGGGATACCGCCATTGTTACCGATATTGCCGGAACGACACGTGACGTACTGAAAGAGCATATCAATATCGATGGTATGCCTCTTCATGTGATTGATACCGCCGGTCTGCGTGAAACCAATGACCGGGTGGAGCAAATCGGTGTTGAGCGTGCTTTTAAAGCCATTGAAGAGGCTGACCGGGTGTTGCTGATGGTGGATGGATCATCAACCGACGCAACCCATGCTCATGAGATCTGGCCCGAGTTTGCCGACCGTTTGCCAGTACCGGAGAAGCTGACGATCATTCGCAATAAAATCGACCTGACGGGCGAACTGCCCGGAGCTTCAGAGGTTGATGGTGTTCCGGTTATACGTCTGTGTGCCTGTAATGATCAGAAAAATGAGCACGGTATTGATGCTCTCAGGGAGCATCTGAAAGCCTGTATGGGATTTGAAGGGGCTATGGAAAGTAGCTTTTCTGCCAGGCGCCGCCATCTGGAAGCGTTACGACAGGCTGGCGAGTACCTTGAGAATGGTCGACAGCAACTGGAGCACCTTGGCGCAGGCGAGCTGCTGGCAGAGGATCTTCGTCTTGCCCAGAAAGCCCTGGGGGAGATTACCGGCACCTTTTCCAGTGATGATCTGCTTGGTCGCATCTTTTCGTCCTTCTGTATCGGGAAGTGATCGGTAAAGCTTTTTATTATTCTATCCACTGGTCAGTATGTTTCCTGCCACAGGTGAGCAGAGTGATATAACATGAATTCAAGTAAGCTAATAAATTCATGTCCGGCAAAGAATCACACAGCTGTTTACTGGTCAGAGGTCGTATGAATGATAAGATCGCTAACAATACTGCTGCACCCGCTTACCACCGCAGGGTTATCTATCGGCCTGACAACCCGGCAGAAGGAAAAACGGCGCAAGGGATTTCAGTTGTTCCCCCAAACGAGGTGTTACCGTTACTGGCATTATCAAATGAGCTCCTGGTTCATATTGCCAACTGTCTGCCTTTCGCTGATTTAAGAAACCTGGCTTTGACAAGCAAGCGACTAATTACACTTTTAAACACCAAAGAACGACTGAAAATCCTCTGCGCACGATATTATGGTCCTGCCGCTAAAGCATATAGAAAAATAATTGAAAACAGGGATATACCTGCTGTTCCGCACAATGAGATTAATGACCCTTTATTACGGCTTGCTTATCATCGATTCGTAAGCAATAAATACCTGGCTTCTCCCGGAAGTAATGCCTGGCAAATCTGTGAGGCAAGGCTTAGAGGGCATACTGGCCGTGTGAACTTTGTCACGTCATTGGCCGATGGACGGCTGGCTTCTTGCTCTGATGACTGGATCATAAAGGTGTGGGATCTGAGGAATCCCGATGGACAGCGATGTGTGGCAACCCTGAATGGCCATACCGATTGGGTGAATGCTGTCACGATATTAGCCGATGGTCAGCTGGTTTCCTGCTCTTGTGACCGGACCGTGAAGGTATGGGATCTGAGCAGGCCCGATGGGCAGCAATGTGTAGCGACACTGGATCTGGATGTACCCCTCCCTTGGTTCTTGGTTTCATCATTGCCTGATGGGCGGCTGGTTTCCTGCTTTGACGACAGGACTGTAAAGGTGTGGGAACTGAGCAATCCCGGTGGACTGCTATGTGTGGCAACGTTGAGTGGGCATACTGATTGGGTGAATGCCGTCATGGCACTGGCCGATGGGCGGCTGGTTTCCCGTTCTTTTGACAGAAACTTAAAGGTGTGGGATCTGAACAGGCCCGACGGGCAACAATGTGTGGCGACGCTGAGTGGGCATACCGACGAAATACTCTCAGTCAAGGTATCGTCTGATGGCCGGCTGGTTTCCTGTTCCTGTGACCAGACCATAAAGGTGTGGGATCTGAGCAGGCCCGACGGGCAGCAATGCCTGGCTACGCTGTGTGGGCATACCGATTGGGTTAGATCTGCCACGGTATTACCCGATGGTCGGCTGGTTTCCTGTTCCAGTGACCAAACCATAAAGGTGTGGGATCTGAGCAGGCCTGACGGGCAGCAATGCATTGTGACGCTGAGTGGGCATACCTTCTCGGTGGAGTCTGTCACGGTTTTGGCCGATGGTCGGCTGGTTTCCTGCTCTTTTGACATGACCGTAAAATTGTGGGATCTGAACAAACCCGACGGGCAGCAATGCGTGGCGACACTGATTGGGCATAGGGACAGAGTGGAATTGGTCGAGGTATTGGCCGATGGTCGACTGATCTCCTATTCGGATGACAGGATCATAAGGGTTTGGGATTTGAGCAAGCCATGGACGCTGAATGAGATAACGACGGAATGAACTCAGCCACGCCACAAGCAGGTGGGCGGATGGATTTTAGCCCCCTTCTTAACAGTTGGTTTATTGCCATTGGATATTGGAAAGAATGGCTTTTTTGTTCTGTTTGGTCAGTGAGTGTTCTGGCGCAATTCAGATAAGCTAATCATTTCATGCTCAAAGAGGAACTATAGAACCAATTATTGGTCAAAATTGGTATGACAGATAAGATTGCTAATTATGATTGATAAGATTGCTAATAATACTACCGTTTCCACTCACTACCACAGGGTAACTAACCCGTCTGACGACCCACCAGGAAAAAAAACGCCGGTGGGGGTTTCAGTTGTTCCCATGGAAGATGTGTCACCTTTACTCGCATTGCCCAATGAGCTTCTGGTTAACATTGCTAAAAAACTGTCTTTTACTGATTTGGGCAGCCTGGCTCTAACAAGCAAACGACTTAAACTTATTTCACTTTTTATCACCGAAGGACGGCTGAAAACTCTCTCCGCTCGATATTATGGCTCTGCCTCGAAAGAATATAGAAAAATAATTGAAAACAGAGATATACCCGCAGTTCCTGGCAATGAAATTAATGACCCTTTATTACGGCTTGCTTATCATCGATACGTAAGTAATGAATACCTGACGTCTCTGGGTATTACCGTGAAAACCCCTGTGCTGACCCCGAAAGGCTTGGTGAACTCATTAGTGTCATTTTTTGATCCCCGGAAAATCCTTGTGCTGACCCTGAAGAACGGCTTGCTGCAATCATTAACGCCACTGCCCGATGGACGGCTGGTTTGTTGCTATTTTGACAGGATTGAGGTGTGGGACCTGAACAAGCCTGGCGGGCAGCAATGCGTGCTGACGTTGATTGGACATACTGACAGGTTGAACACAGTCAGGTTATTGCCCGATGGGCGTCTGGTTTCCTGCTCTCGTGACCATACCTTAAAAGTATGGGACCTGAGCAAACCCAACGGGCAGCAATGCGTTGCGACGCTGAGCGGGCATACCAACGGGGTCACGTCTGTCACGGTATTGCCTGATGGGCGGCTGGTTTCCTGTTCTTATGACTACACCATAAAGGTGTGGGATCTGAGCAAACCCGATGGAGAACAATGCGTGGCAACGCTCATTGGGCATACCGCGTTTATTAGCGAAGTCAAGGCATTGCCTGATGGGCAGCTGGTTTCCTGCTCTGCGGACCGTACCTTAAAAGTATGGGATCTGAGCAAGCCCAACGGGCAGCAATGCATGATGACGCTGATTGGGCATAAGCACTGGGTCAATTCTGTCACGGTATTGCCTGATGGGCGTCTGATTTCCTGCTCTGCGGACCGTACCTTAAAAGTATGGGATCTGAGCAAGCCCACCGGGCAGCAATGCATGATGACGCTGATTGGGCATACCCACCAGGTCAATTCTGTCACGGTATTGCCTGATGGGCGGCTGGTTTCCAGTTCTTATGACTACACCATAAAGGTGTGGGATCTGAGCAAGCCCGACGGAGAGCAATGCGTGGTGACTCTTGAGGGGCATACTGGCGAGGTGAACTGTGTTTCAATATTGCCCGATGGGCGGCTGGTTTCCTGCTCTTTTGACGGAACCATAAATGTGTGGGACCTGAGCAAGCCCGACGGGCAGGAATGCGTGGTGTCACTGCATGGGCATTCCCGGAACGTGAAGCTTGTCATGCTATTGCCCGATAGCCGGCTGGTCTCCTGCTCTGATGACGGGACCATAAAAGTGTGGGATCTGAGTAAACTTGTCGGGTAACCTCATTAACGACAATGGCCGATAGGCTTCTTGCCCTCCCCTCTTAAAAAAAGTATCTGCACGTCTTCTGTTGTTTAAAGTACCGCATCATCCATCAGATAACGATTAACCAGGACTTATCACTTGCATCTCAAATGCTGGCTGATGACCTTTTTGACATTTTTAGTTTCGACTCTGTTCCCATGAACGGAATGCTGGTTGAATCCGCGTTCAGTACCTTACATGCAGTTTTAAGACATTCACTGCCTTGACAGCATGCACATAATAGACCTCACTTCCCCTCAGTTTAAAAATAACCCAAAGCTCTGTTAAGTGCTCTGTCGTTTATATGTTCGGCTTTATACCCGGCCGGGCAGCATCCCCTGTTCTTATGGAGCATTGCTTTTAGCCGGGTTAGGAGGTCTATATTGCTTTGCTCTTATTCGGGGCAGAGTGATGTAACCGGAATTCAGGCAGACTAATTATTTCATGTTCAGGAAAGAGCCGTAGAGCTATTTACTGGTCAGAGATAGTATGAATGATAAGATCGCTAATAATGTTACTGCGTCCGCTTACCACCATAGGGTAACTAATCCGCCTGACAACCCGACAGGAAAAAAAACGGCAGTGGGTGTTTCGGTTGTTCCCCCGAAAGATCTGTCAACTTTGCTGTCATTGCCCAATGAACTTCTGGTTAAGATTGCTAACGACCTGTCTTTCACTGATTTGAGAAGCCTGGCTCTAACAAGTAAGCGACTTATTACACTTTTCAACACCGAAGAGCGGCTGAAAACGCTCTCCGTTCGATATTATGGCTCTGCCTCGAAAGAATATAGAAAAAAAATTGAACACAGAGATATACCCGCGGTTCCTGGCAATGAAATTAATGACCCTTTATTACGGCTTGCTTATCATCGATACGTAAGCAATAAATACCTGACATCGTTGGGGAGTCATACCGGGCAAACCTGCGTGGAAACGCTAAATGGGCATGTTACCGAGGTGAACTCAATCACCCCATTGCCGGATGGGCGGCTGGTTTCCCGGGCCACTGGTGACTCTTTGTGGGTGTGGGACCTGAGCAAGCCTGCCGGTCAGCGATGTGTGGCAACGCTGAATGGGCATAACGACTGGATTGTCTCAGTCAAGGCATTGGCCAATGGCCGGCTGGTTTCCTGCGGTATAGACAAGACCGTGAGGGTGTGGGATCTGAGCAAGCCCGGTGGGCAGCAATGTGTGATGACGCTGAATGGGCATACTCACTGGGTTCACTCAGTCATAGCATTGGCCGATGGGCGGTTGGTTTCCTTTTCTGCAGACCAGACCGTAAAGGTTTGGGATCTAAGCAAGCCCTGCGGGCAGCGATGCGTGGCGACGCTGAATGGGCATGCCGATTGTGTGAACTTTGTTGTGCCATTGCCCGATGGTCGGCTGGTTTCCTGCTCTGATGACAACACCATAAAAGTGTGGGATTTAAGTAAGCCCGACGGGCTGCAATGCCTGGTGACGTTGAATGGGCATACGGATTCTGTGAACTCACTCACGGTATTGGCTGACGGACAGCTGGCTTCCTGCTCTGCTGACAAGACCTTAAAAGTATGGGATTTGAGCAGGCCCGACGGGGAGCAATGCATGGTGACCCTATATGGGCACACTGGTGAGGTATACGATGTTACACAATTACCCAATGGTCAGCTGGTTTCCTGTTCTGTTGATGAAACCTTAAAAGTGTGGGACTTGAGCAAGCCCGATGGGCAGCAATGCGTAGCCACTCTGAACGGGCATATTTGCTGGGGAAAATTTATCACGGTATTGGCCGATGGTCGGCTGGCTTCATGCTGTGATGACAAGACCATAAAGGTGTGGGATCTGAGCAGGCCCGACGGGCAGCATTGCGTGGCAACACTGAGTGGGCATACCGATTGGGTGAACTTTGTTACGCAATTGCCCGATGGACGGCTGGCTTCCTGCTCTGCTGACAAGACCATAAAGGTGTGGGATCTGGGCAAGCCCGATAAAGTGAACTCAGTCACAACTTCAGTCACGACCATGGTCGATGGGCGGCAGACTTCCTGCTCTCCCCCTCTTAAAAGAAGAAAAATCGTTGCTTAATAATGCAAGGGCTTTTGGTTGAATCAAATCGGCGATTGCTTTTAATAAAGCCAACCACAGTCACTTCGGCCCAAATGTTTCTATGAATTCACTATCGCTTCATTCCATTGTGGATAAGTTCAATTACCATAAAGCCTTTGAATGCGTTGTAGCCCAGATAACAAAAGGCTCTCAGGCAAGTAAACAGAAAATTATGAAAATGTGCACATATACACAGACAAGCTATTAACAAGGCAGGGGATAACCTTTCTATAATATTCTTTTGTGGATAAAGTCTTTTTTTTCCACAGCTTTATGACAGGTTACCTAAACCTTGCCACCAAAAATGCAACAGGGTTATTAAAATTACAATTCATTGAAAATAAAAGGTTTTATCGACTTATTCACACATTTTATCAACACCAATATTAATAAATAAAATAAAAAACACTAAAAAACAGCTATTCGCTGTTATTACTGTTATCTACACGAAAAAACAGCACCACCTTCACAAGAAAGTATGAGTTTCTGAAGGGTACCTACCAACTGTGGGTAAAATTACGTGTCTTGTTGCCGCTCACGCCTATTACGAAGGTTCCGTTATTGGACCAGCATTGTGAAATTTACGAATCACGCTTATACAATTCCGGTAAAATGCGGAGTCACGACTGGGTCACAGCACCATCTAACCGGTGTATAATTCTCAGCCTTATCTTCTCTTGATGACAGGTGACAGACGTTGGCAGTGGATTTCCCAAAACAATTTGATGTGATTGTGATCGGTGGTGGTCATGCCGGTACGGAGGCCGCCCTGGCTTCAGCGCGTATGGGCGTTAAAACGCTGTTGTTGACCCATAACATCGAAACTCTGGGGATGATGTCCTGTAATCCGGCCATTGGCGGGATTGGTAAAAGTCATCTGGTCAAAGAAGTGGACGCCCTTGGCGGAGCCATGGCAAAAGCGACAGACCTTGCCGGTATCCAGTTCCGGATTCTGAATGCCAGAAAAGGCCCTGCGGTAAGGGCGACACGGGCACAGGCCGATCGGGCACTCTATAAAGCAGCCATTCGTTCAATTCTGGAAAACCAAGAGAACCTGTGGATATTCCAGCAGGCGGCGGATGACCTGGTGGTTGATGAGAACTCCAGTCAGGTTCGGGGTGTCGTGACCAGCATGGGTGTTCGTTTTCTTGCCCCGAATGTTGTGTTGACTGCTGGTACATTCCTTGGTGGTCGAATTCATATTGGCCTGGAAAACCACAGCGGTGGCCGGGCCGGTGATCCTCCATCTATTGCTCTGGCGAGCAGACTGAGAGAGCTACCCCTGGATGTTCAGCGTCTGAAAACCGGTACACCTGCCCGTATTGATGCCCGAAGTGTGGATTTTTCTGTGATGGAAGCTCAGCCCGGGGATTCACCGATGCCGGTGATGTCTTACCTTGGAACGGTAGAACAGCATCCCGAGCAGGTGTCCTGTTATATCACCCATACCAATGAGCATACTCACGAGATTATTCGGGGTGGGCTGGATCGTTCACCCATGTTTACCGGGGTTATTGAAGGGATAGGTCCAAGATATTGTCCATCCATTGAGGATAAGATCACCCGGTTTGCCGATAAGACCTCCCATCAGGTCTTTCTGGAGCCGGAAGGGTTATCCACCCATGAGCTGTATCCCAATGGCATCTCGACCAGCTTGCCCTTTGATGTGCAGATCAACCTGATTCACTCGATTCGTGGCCTGGAAAATGCACATATTACCCGTCCCGGTTATGCCATCGAGTACGATTACTTTGATCCAAGAGGGTTGAAGTACTCTCTGGAAACCAAAGCGATCGGTGGCTTGTTCTTTGCCGGCCAAATCAACGGTACCACCGGGTATGAAGAAGCTGCCGCACAGGGACTGCTGGCGGGTATGAATGCGGCGCTCAGAGCGCAGGAGAAAGAGTCCTGGTGTCCACGTCGTGATGAAGCCTATATCGGTGTGCTGGTGGATGACCTGATTACCAATGGCACCAGCGAGCCCTACCGCATGTTTACCAGCCGGGCAGAATACCGGTTAATCCTTAGGGAAGATAACGCCGATCTGCGTTTAACAGAGAAAGGAAGATCGCTCGGTCTGGTGGATGATGAACGCTGGACAGCATTCAGCGACAAGAAAGCACGCATTGAGAAGGAATCTGAACGCCTCAGAGCGACGTTTATCCATCCGGGCAGTCATGCTGCCATGACACTTGAAACCAGGCTCAGAAGGCCGATAAGCCGGGAATACAGCCTCCTGGAACTTCTGCGTCGTCCGGAACTGACCTATCGAGATGTGGCTGGATTGGTGGGAGATGCTGAAACCCATGATCAGGTAGCGGAACAGGTTGAGATTCAGACCAAATATCAGGGATATATTGATCGTCAGACCGACGAGATAGATCGCATGCGGCGCTATGAGAATACCCGTATACCTGAATCGCTTGATTACACCTTGATTGAAGGTTTGTCGAACGAGCTGAAACAAAAGCTGAGTGATGCCCGACCCGGGACTCTTGGCCGTGCTTCCCGTATTCAGGGCATGACGCCTGCTGCCGTGTCTCTGCTGCTGGTTTACATGAAAAAGCGCTCTATGGCTGCCTGATCAGTACGTCACCGGTTCCCGGGATATCAGGAGCCGGTGACCTTAACCTCCCTGATTAAGTTCGCTCATCCACACAACACTCCTCGCTGAGAAATTCCATAACCTTATTGAACGTATCAAACTGGGCAATGCAGTACAGTGTCCTGCCATCCCGCTTCTGTTGAACCAGTCCCACCGAAACCAGTGCTGAAATATGGTGAGAAAGCGTTGAGCCGGGAATTTCCAGCTCCTTTTGCAAGGTTCCGACAGGCAAACCATGATGGCCAGACCTGACAAGACGTTTGTAAATTCCCAGTCGTGAAGGGTGACCCAGCTCTTTCAGAGCCTTGGCACAATTGTCTAGATCCATGGTAGATAACTTATGCGGTAAATAGTTCGATGATAGTGGAAATATGGTGGGTTTGTACAGCAACTGCGCCCGGTTAATTGATTGTTTTCAAGGAGGTTGTCAGTAAGTGTTTACTAAGCTGAATAGTGAGCAATACCATCCATAAACATCTGCACCGAGAGCATCACCAGGATCATCCCCATCAACCGCTCAATGGCAAATATGCCCCGACTACCCAGTAATTTCATAATTTTACCAGACATCATCAAAATGGCGGCGCTCAATGCCCAGGAGATAGAAACGGCCATGGCCAGTGGCCACTGATTGCCCGGATGCTGGCTGGAGACCAGCATCAGGGTTGCCAAAATGGATGGGCCAGCAATTAGAGGAATCGCCAGGGGAACAATAAATGGTTCACCGTCTGGCGTACTGCCCATGATGCCGCCACCCCGGTTGGAAGGGAAAATCATACGAATGGCGATGATAAACAGGATAATCGCACCGGCAATACTCACCGATTCCTGCTTCAAATGCAGCGATAACAGCAGATGTTTACCGGCAAAAAGGAAGATCAGAAGAATAATCAGGGCTATCAGCAGTTCTCTGATAAGAACCTTACTACGCCTCTGTTCAGGAACCCCTTTGAGAACTGAGATAAAGACGGGCATGTTGCCCAGAGGATCCATGATCAAAAATAGCAGGATAACGGTTGAATAAATGTCCATGTTTGCAAATGCCAGCTGTGTTTATCAGGGCGCGTCTGTACCATATTCACCAGAGGCATAGATAGGCCTCCGGTGGGGTATTCAGGGCAATTAATCAGCCTATGACACTCTTACTGGCAAGGATATTAAGCAACCGGGAATCTTTGCTCCTGCCATCACCATTGCCGTCAAGATCAATGGTTTGCTGCAACTGGAGATTGGTGTGGTACTCATCGGCGGCCTTCCTGTTTGCCCTTAAATCATCTCGATCTTTGGCCGCATCGGCTAACTCGGCTTGTCTATAAATAGGGTTGTTTTCCTGGCTTACATTGTAAAGTTGGCTCATATAAAATTCCTTCTGTCAGTGGATGAAAACAGTCATAGGTTGTATTGATAATTTCAGATTAGTTACGGCCAGTCTGTGCGTCATTACTACTTAGGTCACAAGGAGGATTAAAAAATGCAGGAGGGAGGTAATTAATATTTTGCTTTTTAAGCAATATTAAGGATTGGCTAAAGGGCTGGAATGAGCCCTTGGTCTAATTTTCGAGATAGTTATTTTTCAGTTTTACATAGTTTCCAGCTGTGTATTTAAAGAAACTACGTTCTTTCTCTGATATTTCCCGGGTTTTTTGGGCGGGATTACCCTTGTAAACAAAGCCACTCTCAAGACGCTTTCCCGGCGGAACCAGGCAGCCTGCTGCGACAATGACCTCCTCCTCCACTACGGCTCCATCGAGAATAATGGCTCCAATACCAATCAGGCAGCGACTATTAATGGTGCAGCCATGCAGAACCGCTTTATGCCCTACCGTCACATCATCACCAATGGTCAATGGATAGCCACTGGGATTGAAATCACTGGCATGGGTAATGTGTAGAACAGAGCCGTCCTGGATGCTCGTTCTGGCACCAATGCAGATTGAGTGCATATCGCCACGAATAACGGCCATTGGCCATACAGAGCTGTCATCCCCGATAGTGACATCGCCCAGCACAACTGCATTTGTATCGATGTAGACCCTTTCTCCAAGAACTGGCATTTTATTATTGAAGCGTTTGATGGCTTGACTCATTGAGCAGGGCTCCTCTGGTGTTTCTGCCATAGTGGATGCAGATAGTGAGTAGTGTGCTGAGAGAATTCTGCTTGAATTCACACGGTGACGCACCCATCTATTACAAATAATTACCATGAAATTTTGAGAGTATTGGGAGCTTGTCCTATGAATAACCCGCTACTGGAACCCAGTGAACTTCCCCCTTTTTCGAAAATTCGTCCTGAACATATAAAACCGGCCATTGAATCCATTATTGCAGATAACGAAAAGGCGGTAGCGACGTTGCTGTCTTCTGGTAAAGGCTCTGATTGGACTTCTTTGCAGGAACCTCTGGATCAGTTGGATGATCGTTTAGGACAGGCCTGGTCACCCGTTGGTCATATGAACGCTGTAGTGAACAGTGAAGCACTAAGGGAGGCCTACAATGGCTGCTTGCCTCTCTTATCTGAATACGCTACACGTCTCGGACAGAATCGCCAGTTGTTTGTGGCTTACCAGTCTCTGGCAGACTCTGAAGCATTTAACCAGCTGGACAGTGCCCAGCAGAAAGTCATTAACGATAATCTCCGGGATTTCCGCTTAGCCGGGGTTGCCCTGGAAGATGATAAGAAAGCCCGTTATGGTGAGATCAAAAAGCAGTTGTCAGAACTGACCAGCAAGTTCTCTGATAACGTTCTGGATGCCACCATGGCCTGGAGCAAGCTGATTACTGATGAAACTGAGCTGACTGGACTCCCCGAGTCGGCACTGGCAGGCGCCAGGCAGCTGGCAGAATCTAAAGAGAAAGAAGGCTGGTTGTTGAATCTGGACTTTCCAAGTTACTTCCCGGTGATGACCTATTGCGATAACAGGGAACTCAGGAAAGAGGTTTACACCGCTTTCTCTACCCGTGCTTCTGACCAGGGACCTAATGCAGGGGAGTTCGATAATACGGAAAATATCCAACAGATTCTTAAACTTCGTCATGAACTGGCCCGACTACTGGGCTTTGAAAATTATGCAGAGTATTCACTGGCCACCAAGATGGCGGAGTCACCGGATAAAGTCATTGAGTTTCTGGAAGACCTGGCAGCAAAAAGCAAGCCCCAGGCGGAAAAAGAGCTGGCTGAACTGAAAGTGTTTGCCAAAGAAGCGTTCGGGGTTGAAGAACTTGAAGCCTGGGACGTTGGCTATTACGGAGAGAAGCTTCGTCAGCAGCGTTATGCCATTTCACAGGAAGAGTTGCGGCCATGGTTTCCGGCAGAGAAAACCATTTCTGGCATGTTTGCAGTGGTGAACAAACTCTATGGCATTGAGTTTCAAACGGTGGATAACGTGGATACCTGGCATAAGGATGTGCGCTTTTTCAACATCACCCGAAAGGGAGAGGTGATTGGTCGCTTCTATCTTGACCTTTATGTCAGGGAGCATAAGCGCGGTGGTGCCTGGATGGATGTCTGTCGCTCACGTTGGAAACGGGATGACAAGTTACAACTGCCGGTCGCTTATCTGACTTGTAACTTCACCCCGCCGGTTGGCGATAAGCCGGCACTGTTGACCCATGACGAAGTGGTGACCCTATTTCATGAGTTTGGTCATGGACTGCACCATATGCTGACCAAAGTGGATTATGCAGCGATTTCGGGGATTGGTGGAGTTGCCTGGGATGCCGTAGAGCTGCCCAGTCAGTTTATGGAGAACTGGTGCTGGGAGAAGGAAGGACTGGCCATTATCTCCGGTCATTTTGAAACAGGAGAGCCTTTGCCGGAAGCGATGCTGGATAAACTGTTAGCGGCGAAAAACTTTCAGTCCGCCATGATGATGGTCAGACAGCTGGAGTTTTCTCTTTTTGACTTCAAATTGCACAAGGGATATCGGGAAAACATCGATGTGCAGTCACTGCTTGATGATGTGCGAAAGCAGGTAGCTGTTGTGATGCCGCCATCTTTCAACCGTTTTCAGAACAGCTTCAGCCATATCTTTGCCGGTGGCTACGCTGCCGGATATTACAGCTACAAATGGGCCGAGGTGTTATCAGCTGATGCGTTTTCACGCTTTGAAGAAGAAGGGATTTTTAACCGGGAAACCGGTGATTCTTTTCTGCATGAGATTCTCGAGCAAGGCGGTTCTGCGGAGCCTATGGAGCTGTTTGTCAACTTCCGCGGCAGAGAGCCAGAGATCGATGCGTTACTGCGGCACAGTGGTATTAAAATGGCTTAGGCTTCATGCCAGTTTCGTGTAAATCATGAACAAATACCCGGCAGACAGTTTGACGGGCTGTTTGCTGCGTATAAGTGTCAGTTTATCAATCTGGGATAAGAGCCATGAAAACCAAGCGTTTTATTGCCGGAGCGGTATGTCCTTCCTGTGGCACAATGGATTCAGTGCGAATGTTCCGCAGTGAGACTGAACGGGATTACCGTGAATGTGTTGAGTGTGGCTTCAGCGATGAGATGGAATTAAGTCCGAGGCTGGAGGGGAGGTTACCAGATGCACGTATTGCCCGGGAAGAGCGTGTTCTGGAAGATCATACTGATATTATTCGATTTGTTGATGGCTCATCGTCAAAAAATCAGTAACGGTGTATTGATCATGGTCTACCTTGCTAACTGGGATTAGTAAATTTCACCACAAATGAAAGCTGTCTGGCAGCAATCAGGGAAACGCTAAATCTATATGTTGGCATCAATACCGGCATCAGTAAGCCCGGCAGAGGCACTATGTTTATCCGCTACCCGATGGTGTTGCAATCTTGAAAAGAAATGCTGCACTTTCAGGGGGCTTCATGTCACAAGGTTAGATAGTTCTCGTCCAAAAACTCTGCAGCCTATGCGTGCCAAGGCTTAGAGGGAAAAAATCAAGTTTTGTTTTGACGCCTTTTTCAACCAGTTTTCGGGGGCTACAGCGGAGTTGATGTGATTTTCCTGTAAATTCAGAGCACGTCAAATCTCTGTAGGCTACGTGGCCCAAGGGCTATAGTTTTTGGATGGGAACTAGATATTTTCAGAAGTTTGATGCTGATAGTAGAACATACCTCGATGGGGGCGGCTGCAGGAGGTGCTTTTGGTGTCGTTGCCGGTGGTCTTGTCGGCGTCATAACAGGCGGTATGGCAGGAGCCTTAGTCGGTATGGCAGGAGGTGCGGCAAGCGCAGTAGTTCTGAATCCGGGTCATGGGGATGTCAGATTAACGCGGGCCCTGGATGGTTTTCTGGGAGGTGCCATTGGCAGTTTCATTGGAGTTGGAGTGAATCATCTTCTGGGAGATAGCCTGGGAATAGGGGTAACTGCAAAAAGTGCAGTGGAAGGCGTTATTGCCGGAGGTTTAGTGGGTTCAACCTTAGGCATGATTTCAGGCATTGCTACTGTAAAAAATAATTTCTTTATCGGGAATAGAGTCGTACAAAGATCAGATCCGATGGTTCAGCTCTCTGCCATTGAAGAGTCTGATCAAATATCAGCACCTTCCAAGGGCAAAACGCCGATTCGCAGTGAATCAGCCCAATCAACAGTGGTCGTTATTGAAAGCGAAAGGTTTGCTGCAGATAACGTGTAGGCACTGCACCATATCATGAACATTCAAAAATCAAGCTGCTGAAGTGAATTTCAGCTCGATACCCAGGTTATTGGACAGGCAGTTCCAGCGAGACCAGATCCTGATCCATTCCTCCGCACTGCGATCCTGGACAAATTCCCTGAATGTCTTCTCATGATAGATGGCCTGGGAACGCATCATCTTATCCACCGTTTCCTCCACATTTTCATCCAGTTGATTGGCAAACTCTTCCCCCAGGATAGAGTGAACAATCAGGTTGGCCCAGGTCATATTCATCGGGATAAGTGTTGATCCTGTTTTTACAAGATATTGGTCGTTTACTTCTTCAATGAGCCGGTGGGCAAAATAGGCTTTATCCAGCAATAAATCGAGCCCGGACACTGGCTGATCTTTGGTTATGGCCATAAAGTTTTCTTCAGCAATATCAAGGAATGGTGAGATAAATCGGTGTATACCGACTTGCCGGGAGGCTTCATTAACCGCTTCCAGAAAGTCCGGGACATGATCAATATAATCCATCGTAAAGATCAGCAATGCCTCACAGGCATGTTCATCAGGCAGCTCAATCGTACGATGTAATTGTTCAATCTGATCGCTAATAAGCTGTTCGAGGTGTCTGTTTTGTGTTTCCAGATTGTTGACCCGAATGATTAAATTTCGAATTGCCTGCACATCCATATTGATCCCCTGTGTTCATCCGTTTACGTCAGCCTGAATGACTGGCAATAAGTAACTAATCATATGAAATAATATATTTCTGACTCCTTGTCCCGGCACTCTCGGCAACTGCTCCTGCGTTGCTCTAGCTCCTGCATCCATGCAGTCGTGCTTCGTTACAACACTCCGGTCACATCGCTACGGCTATGCTCCCTCCGTTGTGCCTCGCATAGTGCCAGCCCAAGTAGCCAGAAATATTCGATTCCATATGGCCAGCTACTTAGCTGCCCGGTAGATGCTTACAGAAACACAGTGTTGTTGGCAAAACAAGAGAAATTGAATATTCAATTTTTATATATTTCAATATTCTTATATATAAAAATAATATATTAAAAGCCTTATAAAATAAGGGTTTTGCCAGGTTTTGGAATCAATTGTGTAGTCAAAAAAATGGCATACAATATATGCCATGCCATCTTTTTTTTGATGCAGTTTGTAGTGAAAATAATCGATCATTTTTGGGGATTTTATTATTGGTAGGACTTACGCATTGACAACAGGCTCTAAAATTTGATAATGCCAAAAAACAGATGTCTTCAGGGATGAAAGTGAGAACTACCACTCGACCGACCACTGCACGATGCACTCTTGCAAAATACATTGGCTTTTTGATTAGTGAGCCAAAATCATCAACATGCACAAGACTGGCCGAGGTTACCGACTTTTCTCACGATAGCGCAAACCGCTTTCTTAAGCGTGAAAACTATCAGCCCAAAGATATGTACGATGAAGCAGTCAAAAGTTTAAACCCTATTGGCGGCACCCTGAGCGTTGATGACAGCGTGCTCGACAAACCTTATAGCTACTCCGTGGCACTGGTTGGCCACTTTTGGTCGGGTAAACATCACCGAGTGGTTAAGGGAGTTAACCTCATCACCCTTTATTACACCGACGTATCCGGGCGCCATATGCCGGTGAATTACAGGATATACGACAAATCGGAAGACAAGACAAAAAACGACTATTCCGTGAAATGTTGATTGAAGTGCTGGTATGGGGGCTGAAGCCAGCGTTCGTTACCGGTGACTCCTGGTACAGCTGCACGACTAACCTGAAGACGATTAAAAACCATCAGACTGGGTTTATGTTTGCCGTTGAGAAAAACAGGACAGTATCACTGGAAAAAGGTAAATGGCAGCAGGTTCAACACCTCGACATCCCCGACAATGGTCTGGATGTATGGCTCAAAGACTTCGGTAAGATCCGGTTGTTCAGGACGATGCTAAAAGACCAGCGTCGCCACTACGTGGTTTACTTGCCAGAGGAAGTCCCTTTTGAACGCAATGACTTCAAGCAGATCCATGACCAGCACTGGCAGATCGAACAGTTTCACAGGGCGATCAA
The DNA here is from genome assembly GCF_023716865.1 of Endozoicomonas sp. SCSIO W0465. Taxonomy (NCBI): domain Bacteria; kingdom Pseudomonadati; phylum Pseudomonadota; class Gammaproteobacteria; order Oceanospirillales; family Endozoicomonadaceae; genus Endozoicomonas; species Endozoicomonas sp. SCSIO W0465. The sequence goes on along the minus strand of NZ_CP092417.1, from coordinate 7,197,278 downwards.
GCAGGTTTGCCATATTGAGCACTTTCAGGTTCGCAGCGAACGACCCGTCAGAAACCATATATTTGCTGCAATTTTAGCTTTTGTTTATCTCCAGAAAATGCAGATAGAGCAGGAGTTTACGAATATTTATCAGCACCAACGGGGGCTGTTTAAAGAGACAATAGGCGCTTTCATTGAGAGTTTTGCAAAGGGGAAGGATCACCTCCTACCAAAATTTATCGGTGTCATCAATGCGTAAGTCCTAATTGGAAATTGCACAAGAAAGCAGTGAGTGGAAATCATACTCGCATGGCGCATTGAATCAGAACCATGCTTACAGCATCCCCCGTTAACTAGTTCTCGTCCAAAAACTCTGCAGCCTATGCGTGCCAAGGCTTAGAGGGAAAAAATCAAGTTTTGTTTTGACGCCTTTTTCAACCAGTTTTCGGGGGCTACAGCGGAGTTGATGTGATTTTCCTGTAAATTCAGAGCACGTCAAATCTCTGTAGGCTACGTGGCCCAAGGGCTATAGTTTTTGGATGGGAACTAACTAGTTCTCGTCCAAAAACGCATCAGGCAATCATAATTAGATTGTACGTTCGTTTTTATATTTCCTGAAATTCCAGAGAGCCGCAAAAACTCTTCCCTTTTTTTCTCTAATCTGGGACGGATATTGGAGAAAAACGCGAAAAGCAGGCAGAAAACATCCTCCCACCATGCTGGAAAGGTACTTTCATGTAGCGTGGAGGTGGCTATCAGGATGGTGCCGGGTGTCTGGCCAGAATCACCAGGTTGTAACAGACCACCGATAACCAGCAATGAGAATCAAAACGCTCAGAACCCTTGCAGTGGCAACGTGATAGCCCAAAACATCTCTTTAGCCACGAAATTCCCGCTTCAATACCTGCCCGGAAGCGAAAGAGCGTTTTATACACATACTGACTTTTAGTCATCTCTTCGACTTCAAGTCCGCGCTTCTTATTAAAAGCTACATCGCTGATTCCCATGGCCTTGGCTTTTTCCAAATTAGCGCGACACGCGTATCCGCCGTCACCGCTTGTCTGGCGAGGTACACGACCATAAATTTCTTTTTGTCTTTCCATCATCGGAATGAATTGGTCCGAATCCGCTGGGTTACCTTCCTCAATAACCAGGTCCAGGATCAATCGACTTTTTCCCTGAACCAGGTTCAGTTTATGGCCATACTGTACTTGCCGCCTGTCTTTTACGATGATATCCGTATGGGGTTCATACAGGCTAACCACTTTTTCCTGGGCTGGCACCTTTTCACCCTTAAAGACCCTGCGCTCTGTCTGGGAGACTATTGCATCCACCAGGGGTAACAGGTGATCCACATCGGCCTGCCACTTGTCGGCATCATCAGCCAGGAGACACTGCCCCTGCTGACGGGCGTTTGCTAGCGTGACAGTAGCTTCGATAAGTACCTTCCGGGATTTTCGGGTCAACTGCAGCAGGTTTTTATAATGCTGATGCCGCTCTTCTTTGCCAGCGTAGATGCATTTTCTGGCCGCATCTTTTACGGCTCGGTTGTGATGGGTATATTCATAAAGCGGTGTCGCTGTCAGTGTTTGTCCCCGTTCCAGCAGCCGACAAATTTCTTTAACGGAACTGGCTAAAAGATCACTGTCGCAAGGAGGTTTGATATCCGATTCGGTGACTGTGCTGTCAATAGCCACAGTGCGCCCTTTTTCAATACCCTGATCTTTAGCGGTCATTAGCTGGTTCCCATCCAAAAACTATAGCCCTTGGGCCACGTAGCCTACAGAGATTTGACGTGCTCTGAATTTACAGGAAAATCACATCAACTCCGCTGTAGCCCCCGAAAACTGGTTGAAAAAGGCGTCAAAACAAAACTTGATTTTTTCCCTCTAAGCCTTGGCACGCATAGGCTGCAGAGTTTTTGGACGAGAACTAGCTGACAGTTATTAATCCGTTCCCATGTAGATGCAGTAAGAAGGCTGATGAGCCCATGCAAACTGGAGCGACTGTGGGCGCTGGTTTGGTTCGAGGCGACAAAAGTCTCGAAAGAGCATGGAGTCCATCAAAACAAACGACAAGTAGTCATAATCACAATTCAAATACTGTTTCAGGAGTGCCGCACGAAGAACGGATTCTGCTGATAGTCCGTTCCGCCCAGTGTTCTGTTTATCACCAGAACTTAAGTCCTCATAAATCCAGTCATTGAACTGTGGATGGGCGTCAAGCCATTGCGAGATACCGGAAAGCTGGGAGCAGATTTCATGAGGTACGTAATGGAGTTCCATACTACACTGCGGGTTGCGTTTTTTGCGCATTTGGAGTCCTCTGTTTTTGGCAATCCCTTATGTTTCTTGCTCTTGGGAAGTTTAGTCGCCAGATAGCAGTAGGGCTCCACTTAATTTTTCAGGATAAAATCTACAGTTTTCAATTGGTTGTGTTTTTGGACGAGAACTAACTAAGATTGGAATTGATTTCTTAAAGATTCGGTACACAAGTACATATAATACATAAACAGAATATCTCAAGTAAAAATATCTATTAATTACAGGTTGTTATGGTTTATAAGAATAATTAGGTTAACAGTCCAATAAACGACATTTATAGTATTTAAAAATTGGAGATTTCATTTTTTTTCAGCATGTTGTTTAATGGTTCTCTGGAACTATACTCTATGGATGATTATTGTCAGACTCAGAGTGTTCTGCTTGGAATGTTTTACCATAGTACTTCTATGGTGTGAGGTGTTGGATTTGTAGTTATGTGTATATCAGACCAGATTAAAAAGCAATATCACCTCAACCCGGTAAATCCATGTGTGGCTTACCTGCGTAAATAACCATAAATGGGCTTTATCACGGGGTTGGAATGATGAATGTTTGTGAATATACAAGACCATTGGACAGGTCAGTATTGTGACGCATTCAGCCGGGTTTTTAGCCCTGTTGTCAGTCGCACCTCTGAGATGTAAAGCAGTACAACACGTCTGCACAATAATAATAAGAAGTTTCCGCAGCGATCAGCGGATAGTCAGGGGATGTAAGGGAATGATGCAGCAGGTGAAATCTCTTTTTCTTCTTGCGGGACTGGCTCTAACGGGTAGTAGCCGTGCTGCATGGGAAGTCAACATGACCGAGGGTGTGACGGCGGTCAGCCGTAATATCTACGGGCTTCATATGACCATACTGATGATCTGTGTCGTGATCGGCCTGATTGTCTTTGGTGTCATGTTTTATTCTATTTTCAAGCACCGTAAATCAAAAGGTGCTGTCGCCCACCAGTTTCATGAAAGTACACTGGTTGAGATTGTATGGACATCCATTCCGTTTCTGATTCTGGTGTTGATGGCCATACCCGCAACCAAAACACTGGTGGAAATCTACAATACTGACGAGGCTGATATCGACATCAAAATTACTGGCTATCAATGGAAGTGGCAGTATGAGTATGTTGGCGAAGATGTCTCTTTTTTCAGTAACCTCAGCACGCCTCAAGAACAGATCCTCAATGCCAGGGACAAGAACCCCAATTATCTTCTGGAAGTGGATGAACCGTTGGTGGTTCCTGTTGGTAAAAAGGTTCGCTTCCTGGTGACCGCTGCTGACGTTATTCACTCCTGGTGGGTACCTGCCCTGGCGGTAAAGCGCGATGCCATTCCCGGATTTATTAACGAAGCCTGGACCAACATAGACGTACCCGGTACCTACCGTGGGCAATGTGCCGAACTCTGTGGTAAGAATCATGCCTATATGCCCATTGTTGTTGAGGCCAAGTCACAGGAAGACTATGACGCCTGGCTACAGGCAAAAAAAGACGAAGCGGTAAAAGCGCGCGAACTGACCGACAAGTCATGGACCATGGCTGAGTTAATGGTCAGAGGTGAGCAAACCTACAACAAGGTTTGTGCAGTATGCCACCAGCCCAATGGTACTGGCATGCCACCAATCTTCCCGGCACTGAAAGGCAGCCCGATGGCGACAGAGGCGGATCAGATCGGGGCCCATGTTGACATCGTTATGAACGGTAAGAAAGGTTCTGCCATGCAGGCCTTTGCCGGGCAGTTGAGTGAGGTGGACCTTGCTGCAGTGATTACTTTTGAACGCAATGCCTGGGGCAATGACACTGGCGAAATGGTAACCCCTAAAGAGATCGTGGATTACAAGGAAACTGGAAAGTATGTAAAAGACCAGGCCAAGCAGGCCATGCCCGATAACCAACAGGCGAGCCTGTAAGGAGAGTAGCTATGACTTCGGTAACTGATACAGCTTCATCACATGTGAATGATGATCACCATCATGGGCCTGCCAAAGGACTGATGCGCTGGGTTCTGACCACCAACCATAAAGACATTGGGACCATGTACCTGTGGTTCAGCTTCATTATGTTTCTGACCGGTGGTGCCATGGCTATGATCATCCGGGCTGAGCTGTTCCAGCCCGGACTCCAGATTGTTGAGCCGGCTTTTTTCAACCAGATGACCACGATGCATGGTTTGATTATGGTGTTTGGTGCCGTTATGCCGGCTTTTGTCGGATTGGCGAACTGGATGATTCCCATGATGATCGGGGCGCCGGATATGGCCATGCCCCGGATGAACAACTGGAGCTTCTGGATTCTGCCCTTCGCCGCAGTGATGCTGGTGAGCACGTTGTTTATGGAAGGTGGCGGGCCTAACTTCGGCTGGACTTTCTATGCACCACTATCAACAGACTATTCACCGCCTTCAACGACATTTTTCATCTTTGCGATCCACATGCTTGGGATTTCTTCCATCATGGGGGCAATTAATATCATCGCAACCATCCTGAACCTCAGGGCTCCCGGGATGACCATGATGAAAATGCCCATGTTCGTCTGGACCTGGCTGATTACTGCTTATCTGCTGATTGCGGTAATGCCGGTGCTGGCGGGTGCAGTAACCATGATGTTGATGGACATCCATTTTGGTACCAGTTTTTTTAATGCCGGTGGTGGTGGTGATCCGGTACTGTTCCAGCATATTTTCTGGTTCTTCGGGCATCCGGAAGTTTACATCATGATTCTTCCCTCTTTCGGGATTGTCTCAGCCATTATTCCGGCATTCGCCCGCAAGCACCTGTTTGGTTATACCTCTATGGTATACGCCACCGCCAGTATCGCATTTCTGTCGTTTATTGTCTGGGCGCATCATATGTTCACCGTTGGTATCCCCCTGATTGGTGAACTGTTCTTTATGTACGCCACCATGCTGATTGCGGTACCGACCGGAGTGAAGGTCTTTAACTGGGTGACCACCATGTTCCGTGGCTCCATGACCTTTGAAACCCCAATGCTGTTCTCCACTGCGTTTGTGGTGCTCTTTACCATTGGTGGTTTCTCTGGGCTGATGCTGTCTATTGCCCCTGCTGATTTCCAATATCACGATACCTATTTCGTGGTAGCTCATTTCCATTATGTGCTGGTGCCGGGGGCCATCTTTGCGATCTTTGCTGCCTGCTACTACTGGTTGCCCAAGTGGACTGGCCATATGTATGACGAGACGTTGGCTAAAGTGCATTTCTGGATGTCATTTATCGGGATGAACCTGACGTTCTTCCCAATGCACTTTGTCGGACTGGCTGGCATGCCACGAAGAATCCCTGATTACGCGCTGCAGTTTGCCAACTTCAATGAAATTTCCAGTGTGGGTGGTTTCCTGTTTGGTACTACTCAGCTGCTCTTCCTCTTTATCGTGATTAAGTGCATCAGGGGCGGAAAGAAAGCCGAAGCCAAGCCCTGGGAAGGGGCTGAAGGGTTGGAGTGGAGCGTGCCATCTCCTGCGCCCTATCACACCTTCACTACGCCACCGGATGTGAACTGAACAGCAGGAGTCCGTATGAGCGAACAGGAGAGAGAAGATAAACCAGAGGCCATTGAACGTTCGACCCGTCGGACTGTCATTCGCTCAATACTCGTCGCCTGTGGCATGTTCGCTTTTGGTTTTGCCATGGTGCCACTGTACAACGTGTTCTGCCAGGTGACGGGTCTTAACGGTAAGACGGATCCTGACCCCTATTTGTACAAGGCTGCTGAGGCCAAAGTGGATACCAGTCGTGAAATAAAGGTACAGTTTGTGGCCACAAAGAATGCGGGTATGAGCTGGGGCTTCTTTCCCAGCACTCCGCAGGTAACGGTTCATCCCGGTGAGCCGGGATTACTCAACTTCGTTGCAAAAAACCCCACGGATAAAAAAATGGTGGGTCAGGCAATCCCCAGTGTGACACCGTTTGAGGCGACTAACTTTCTTCATAAGGTTGAGTGTTTTTGTTTTACTACCCAGACATTGGAGGCTGGGGAAGAAAAGGTCATGCCACTGCGGATTATCGTCGATCAGGAACTGCCAAAGCATATAAAAAAGCTAACGCTATCTTATACGTTGTTTGATGTAACGCATATGAACTGACTTATTTGAACTGAATTGTTTGAACCATTTTTTTGAGGATTGCTCGGGAGAATAGGTGTACTCCCTGTCAGATCAGGAGAGGTGAAAAAGCATTATGGCTACCGAAGGTACCTACTACGTTCCGGCCCAGAGCAAATGGCCAATTATTGCATCTATTGGGCTTTTTCTGACCCTTCTTGGGGCCGGCATGATGATGAACGACATGTCTGCCGGTGTTAAGGATTCTAGTTCACACTATGTGTTCTACGCCGGTGGATTGATTATGGCCTGGATGCTGTTTGGCTGGTTCGGCAATGTTATCCAGGAGTCCCGTGCCGGGCTTTACAGTGCCCAAATGGATCGGACATTCCGCTGGGGAATGTTCTGGTTTATTTTTTCAGAAGTCATGTTCTTCGCCGCACTGTTTGGAACTCTTTTCTATGTTCGGGTTCTGGCCGTCCCCTGGTTGGCCGGTGAGGGAGAAGGGGCTATGACCCATGAGATGCTCTGGCCCGATTTTATTGCGGACTGGCCACTGATGGTGAATCCGGACAACGCTCTTTTTGTAGGGGCTGCGGATGTAGTTGACCCTTTCCACCTGCCCCTGTTGAACACGCTTTTGCTGGTTGCTTCCAGTATCACACTGACACTGGCACATCATGCACTGCGAGCTAACGATCGCTACAAGATAAAACTGTGGTTGATCATGACGCTGATTCTTGGTACTGCATTCTTGTTTTTCCAGGTTGAAGAGTATATTGAAGCGTATAACGAATTGGGTTTGACCCTCAGCGCTGGCATTTATGGCTCAACCTTCTTCCTGTTAACCGGTTTTCACGGTGCTCATGTAACTCTGGGAGCCATTATGCTGGCCGTGATGCTGGTGCGCGTCTATCAGGGGCATTTTGAAGCGGATAACCATTTTGCCTTTGAAGCAGCTAGCTGGTACTGGCATTTCGTAGACGTGGTCTGGGTCGGACTGTTTATATTCGTTTATCTGATTTAACGATTAATCATTATCGATATAACCAGGGCGCCTGGCTGTGGATATCTCCATGAAGCCAGGCTGCAACAATAATCACCATAATCAAGACGGTCAGTCCGATACGCACTTTCAGGGAATTCAGTAGTTTTGGCGAACTCTTTTTCTCGGTCAGCAAAAAATAAAAGCCGGTACCCAGACTAATAACCACGGCGAAGAAAAGAATAATAACGACGAGTTTTATCCACATATTCCTGGCTCAAGAAAGTTATCCACAAGACAAGCTTCTGAGATGAACTCAGATTTTTCCACACTTTCCGGAACACGATAGCATAGAAAGACGGTTCACTTGATGTTTGGATTCAGATTGAAGTTGACCCTATTAGTGATTGCCATGCTGCCAGTGCTGGTGGCTTTGGGGTTCTGGCAACTATCACGTTACGAGCAGAAGTTGATGTTGGAGCAGGCTTATGAGTCCAGGCATGCTCTTGATCCGTTTTCACTATCTCAAGTACAGCGCCACAACGATCCTTTGTACCTGCCTTTTACGGTGAGCGGTCGGTTTGATAGGGATCGATACTTTCTGCTCGATAATCAGGTTTATCAGGGTGAGGTCGGATATGAGCTGTTCATGCCGTTTCTGACTGATGGGGGAGAGTGGTTGTTGGTCAACAGGGGTTGGATTGTCGCTGGTGATCGGGAAGTTCTGCCAAAGGTGGTGACTGATCCCGGGCATCTGGTACTGATCGGTTTTGCGTATAAGCCCTTGGGTAAACCGTTTATGCTGGCAGAAGATGTCTGGGAGGAGGGCTGGCCCAAACGTATCCAGGCGTTTGACTCGCTGAAAATATCTGAAGCCATCGAGCACGAGACAGCGGATTTTTTCATGGTTCTCAGAGCAGGTCAGCCGGGAGTTGAACAGATACGCCCCATGGTGATTAATCTGAAATCAGAGAAACACCTGGGTTATGCCTTTCAATGGTTTGCCATGGCGCTAGCACTGCTTTTGCTGTACGGGTTCCAGATGATTCGTGCAGGCAGGAATAAACTATCATGAGCCGAAATCAATGTGGCTCAATCAGACAATTAAAATAGCGGCAGCCTGTGAAAGAGCAGCACTTTCATAGCAAAGAGTATTTTCACAGCAAAGCGCACATTCATAACGTGTGAGGTGATCATGACAAAGATAACGAAGAATAAAAACCGGCTTCAGCTTGCCCTTGTCATTCTGATCCCATCCATGGCCATGGGCATGGCCTGGATTATGTATTTTTCCGGGGTATGGATACCTGAAGGTCGGACCAATAAAGGCGAGCTTTTGTTACCACCAGCCCAGTTCTCTGCATTGCATCTCCGGGATGGCAAAAAAAGTGTAGATGCGACAGAGACAGAGGGGCTCTGGCGAGTTGTGGTATTTGGCAGTACCCGTTGTGAAGAGTCAGCATGCGTAGAAAGCCTCTATAAGACACGTCAGGTGCATATTGCGCTTGGGAAAGAGTCTGATCGGGTGACCCGATTTTACATTGCACCAGAAAAACCGGCGCCCTCCTCAGAACTTGAAACAGAGCATCCGGGAATTTACTGGTTGAACGCGGATAAAAGCCATGTGCAAACAGCACTTGGTCTGAAGCATTGGCCTGATAACCGTATTTTTATCATCGATCCGCTGGGTAATCTGATCATGGGGTACCGGGTTGATCAATCTGGTGGTGATTTACTGAATGATCTGAAAAAACTGCTGAAAGCGTCCAATATTGGTTAATGGGTACTAAATGATTATTGGGTAATTGTTTTTCGATTAAATTGGTATTTTTTGGTTAAAAACAGGGTTGGTAATGGGTAGTCAACTAACTGGAGCGGTTATGAAGAAAAAGGGATTTTATCTGGCTGTGATCGCTACGCTGCTGGCAAGCATCGTGGTCGGTCTGGGTGCCTACACACGGTTGGTGCATGCCGGGCTTGGGTGTCCTGACTGGCCAGGTTGTTATGGTTTTCTCACTGTGCCGGATACTCAGCAGGAGATTGCTCACGCCGAGTCGCTCTTTCCGGATGCCCCTGTTGAGGTGGATAAAGGCTGGGCAGAGATGATCCACCGTTATGTAGCCGGTACCTTGATGCTTCTGGTATTGATGATTGTCATTCAGGCATTCAAAAACCGACGTGAGCCCGATCAACCTTTCAAGTTACCCATTCTGATTCTGGTACTGATAACCCTGCAAGCCGCTTTTGGTATGTGGACTGTGACGCTTAAGCTTTGGCCTCAGGTTGTTACTGCGCATTTGCTGGGAGGTTTTGCTACCTTCAGCCTACTGTTTCTCTTAACGTTGAGGTTGTCAGGAGTGCATCGCGCAAAGGTGCCGGACAAACCATTCTTCTTTCTGAAGGGGCTGGCGGTATTGAGTCTGTTGGTGGTTATCGGCCAGATTAGTCTCGGTGGGTGGACCAGCTCTAACTATGCAGCATTGGCCTGTCCTGATTTGCCAATGTGTCAGGGGCAGTGGTTACCCCCCATGAATTTTGCCGAGGGATTCGATGTCGGACAGGATATCGGTCCGAATTATCTGGGAGGACAGCTGCACGCTGAAGCCAGGACGGCCATACATTTTGCTCATAGGATAGGAGCACTGCTGATCATTATGTTACTGGTGTTACAGATGCTTATTGCACTTAGAGTGTCGTTCAAGGTGGGCGGCTCCGTTGGGTCAATGGTTCGACAACTGATGCTGCTGATTATGATTATGTTGACGGTTCAGGTAGGACTTGGCCTGAGCAATATCATCTGGAGTTTGCCCTTGAGTATTGCCGTTGCCCATAACCTGGGTGGCGCATTGTTATTGTTATCCCTGGTGGCCTATAACTACTTCTTATTCGGCGGCAGCAGGAGGGCCGGAGCATGAGTCAAAGTAATGTATTACCGGCAGGAAGTGCTGACTGGCGGGATTATCTTGAACTGACCAAGCCAAAGGTCGTTGCGTTAATGATCTTAACGTCTGTTATTGGTATGTATCTGGCGACGCCTGGCTGGGTGCCACTGGATATTCTGTTCTTCGGTAATCTGGGGATTGCCCTTTGTGCCGGTGCAGCAGCGGTGATTAATCATGTGGTTGACCGCCAGATTGACACCGTTATGGCAAGAACCCACAAGCGGCCTGTGGCTACCGGACGGGTTGAACCACTCCAGGCAGTCATATTTGCCTTTATAATTGGTTCGCTGGGCATGGCCATGCTGTTTGTGCTGGTTAATCCCCTGACGGCCGGGTTAACGTTTGCCTCCCTGATGGGCTATGCCGTGGTTTATACGCTGATTCTTAAACGGGCAACGCCACAGAATATTGTTATCGGTGGACTGGCTGGTGCAGCCCCTCCCCTGCTTGGCTGGACTGCTGTCACCGGACAGTTCGAAGGCCATGGCCTGTTACTGGTACTCATTATTTTTGCCTGGACGCCCCCCCACTTCTGGGCACTGGCAATTCATCGTAAAGAGGAGTATGCCAAAGCAGATGTTCCCATGCTGCCAGTCACCCATGGAGAGGCTTATACCAAACTTCATATTCTGCTCTATACCCTTATTATGTTTGTGGTCACCATGTTGCCGTTCCTGACCGGCATGAGCGGGGTGATCTATCTGATCGGCGCAACCATTCTGGGAGCCCGCTTCTTGTTCTGGTCAGTTGTTTTGCTTCGTGACAGCAGGCCTCATGCCGCCATCAAAACGTTCAAGTTTTCAATTACCTATTTGATGCTGCTATTTGTAGTGTTGCTGGTGGACCACTATTCATTCTATCTCTGGGTGTAAGGAGTAACTGTGGACACACAAAGGAGGAAGGCGGTGAGGAAAACAGTCACTATTTTACTGGCAGCCGTTGCCGTAGTGCTTGGACTGACGGCAAATAAGTTTATGAACAAGCCGGCTTTGTCTAAAGAGCAGCTTCAGCAGATGGGAGCAGTGGTGTTTGAAACACCCAGGGCTTTCACCGTCGAAGGGCTGGTTGACCATAACGGCCAACCATTTGCTGCGGAAAATCTTAAAGGACGCTGGAGTCTGATCTATTTCGGTTTTACCTTCTGCCCTGATATCTGCCCGGCAACACTGAGCCAGTTAAACAAACTGGATTCACTGCTCAAGGAAAAGTCGCCTGAGTTGGCCAAGGAGATGCAGTACTTCATGGTGACGGTAGACCCTCGAAGAGACACACCTGAAAAACTGAAAGGCTATGTGCCCTACTTTAATAAGGACTTTGTTGGACTAACGGGAGATATCACCCATATTTATAATCTGGCAGTCCAAATGAATGTGCCGTTCACACCGGTGATTGATCCTGAGGATGAGTTTTATCTGGTGGATCATGGGGCAAATTTGGTATTGATCAATCCGAAAGGGGATTATCACGGTTTCATACGACCACCATTAAATCCGGCAAACTTAATGAATATAATGAATTCAGTAGGTAGTTCTCGACTTTAGAGTCTGTATAAAACGATAATTCGGTCAGCTTTTTATAGTGAAGCAAGCCGAAATCAGTGAACTGTTTTTCCAAGTTCGTTATTACTTCCGTTTTTTGCCTAAAAGCCTTTAGTTATGCTGCTTCTGAATTATCCGGTATTAACTGGTCGATCAGATCGCGAAAATTGAACTCATATTTTTGCTTATATCTGTTCCAGCCCTTGCGAATAGAGAACCTCGGAATAATTCCTGAAAGAGCAATTTTCATCATGCCTGCAGTGGTTGTATCCGGGCTTCTCCAGGGTATCCGAGAAATATTCAGACATGCCTGATTTTTACAAACGGTTAATAACTGCAATAATGCATAGCCTGCCATTTTCAAATGCATCCATCGAAGCAGTGTTCGCAATTTCTGCTGCCATAAATGGCAACAGCCAAAAGCATGTTTGAGTTGGTGAAACATTGGCTCTACCGGCCATCTCCGGGAATAGGCACGAAGCACCTCCAGTCCCTCAAGTTCCGGATTGGTCGAGATGAATATTCTGCTTTCGGTCAGACCTTTGTCATTTTCAAAGCGACTCCAGACGACGCGTACTTCACGACCTTTAAGGAATCTGGCGCGACAGATCAGGGTACGATAACGTATTTTGCGAAATTTGCCGTACATCCATACTGTTGCTTTTTCTTCCGGCAGTTTCTTAACCTGTTCTGTCGTCATCTTGATGCCGTACTTTTTTGGGCGCCCTCGCTTCTTTACGGTGGGTGCTGGCGGCAAAGCATAGAGGGCCCGATTTGAAGGTATCTGACCAACAACTTCTATGTTCATTTCCAGAGCTGGCTTTATCAGTGTCCAGTTCATATACCAGCAATCGGTTAGCAGGCGTAGCACTCGATCCTTCACTTCATTGCGTACCACCCTGAGCATGGCCACGGCAATTTTCAGTTTGCTGGTGTTACCTGAAGCTGGTGTCGGAAATGAGATCACCGGTATGGCGGTAAATACTTCATCTGCAGCCCGCTCAAATATGATGGCCAGGGAAACCCAACACTGCCCCCAGATGTACGTCGGCCGATTGCGTTTCTTGCTGTGTTGATGATGTGTACGACAAGCAGGGGCTTTGTCGGAAAACCGTTCGATTACCCAGTCATCAAGCCCCAGGACCACAGGTTGATTCTCAGGAGCTTTGGAGCAGACCAGACGGATCAAGTGGCGTGCCAAGTTCTTCCATTGCCACTTGCCCTGAGATAGCCAGTGGTGGTAGCTGCTCCACACACAATGAAAATCAATTGTTAACAACGCCTGTGTAACAAAGCCGTCGGCTGAAAGCATGCAACCGAACAGCAGTTCGCAGAACGTTGGTACTGCAGTTGATGATAGCGCTCCAGCAAGAAAGGTTGTATATGAAGCGAGCTCCCTGAGGATTACTTGATGATCTGAAGTGAGCATGGCAACCATCTCGAATTTCGTCATTGGGGATGGTTGCTTTTAGCAGATTATGCGCCGGAACTATTGTGCTCTTAAAACTCTAAAGTCGAGTAGGTAGTTGACCATTGAATAAAAGAAAGCAGACCGGTTAATCTGCTTTCTTTCAACGGTGAGCACTCAACTTTTTAGTGCATTCTGTACCTGGGTTGCCAAATTATCTTCACCTCTCTTTCTTAATATTTCAACAATCCTTTCCATAGCGGTCTCATCTTTCATTTTTTCAAGGTTTCCCTTAGTTAATGCTCCTTTCATAATGTCAAAATATTTTTGTGGATTGGATACATCGATCTGAAGACGATCTGACTCCGGTATTTCCAACTCTTCAAATGCTCTATCAATCAACAGATCATTTTTTATAATATATTCAGACGCACTCTCTTTGATACCGTAGTCATTCCTTAATTGATTACATAACATCTCTTTGGAAGGTTGTTTTTTTTCGGCAAGTTTTACCCGTACGTTCTCTACTTTCTGTGCAATAAATGCGTCAGCTACATCATCAATTTTGAAGCCTTTAACCTTTTCCTGTTTAAAGTTATTGAACGTCATCCAGCCAGGTGCTCGACCAAGATTATTTTGATATTGTTTTTTTGCAAATTCAAAAAGTTCATCCGAAATTGAGGTTTTACCAGAGAGGGCAATTGTTTTTAATTCATTTCTTAAATAGGATTCTGTACAACCCCAATAGGTTGCCGATAAAAAATCATCAACGGTCATATCGTTGATATCATTTGCTTCCATCCATTGAGTTACGGTATTCAAAGGCTTGCCTGAAGCTATATGCCCGGTTCCATCAGGCTTGCTTCCAGTCGTTTTGCTTTGTTGATTATTAGGGTTATTTTTAGTTGTTAACAAATACTCATTCCTGATAGCTTCTGCCTTTTTTCTACTTATTTCAGCTTCTATTGCCTCTGTGGTGTTTTTGCCCTTTGCTAGGCCAGTTCCACCCTTAAATCGATCCAGTAGTGCGTCGTTTAAATTGACCCCACTGGTACCAGACTTAGGTTTAGGTGGTTGAGTTCCCTGCTTGACAATTGGAGGAGGCGGCGCAGAGGGTACTGGAGGTAATTGCTTTCTTGCTCGAGTTTCACTTTCAGCCTTAACTTCACGTAATGATCCTTTTGGTGCGGTGTTTTGAGTTACCGGGTTTGGAGTCACGGGTATTTCCTTGGCTACAGAAGTACTTTCTGTATTTTTTCCATGAAATTTTGTGTCTGGTCTTTTTAGATCTCTTTTCTTTCTGGATCTTGGTTGATCTGCTGGTGTATTTACTGTTACTGCCGAAGTTGTTTGATTTGCTCCATCCATTGTGCTGCTCCCTTTTTTAAATTTGATCAATATCCCTTGATGATTAATTAGGATTAACAATCAGACTTTAGTGTTTGAAAAAATGTTATATAAACTATAGCCATGAAATCAACTTTATTATTAATATTATATATTTATAAATATCAAATGTTGTTTTTTAATGTTAAAGCCAGCTAATGCTGGCTTTTATTTTTACTGTCTTTTTATCAACCGGGTTATCAGAAAGAGTGAAAAACTGGCTACAACGACAGAAGGGCCTGCTGGCGTGTCCACATACCATGAAGCGGTTAAGCCTCCGGAAACGCCAAGGATTCCAAGCAGTGCTGAAAAAACAACCATTTGTTCCGGGGTACGTGCCAGACGCTGGGCGGTAGCGGCCGGAATAATCATCAGGGAGGTGATCAGCAGGACTCCGACAATTTTCATGGCTACGGCAATCACCAGAGCCATTAACAGCGTTAGCGTCATCCTGAGTTTCCTGACCGGTATACCCTCAACCTGGGCCAGTTCAGCATGGACAGACATGGACAGCAGTGGCTTCCAGAGCCATACCAACATAGCCAGAACCAGGGCACCACCGCCATATATCCAGTAAAGATCAGAAGTGCCGGTAGCAAGCAGATCCCCAAACAGATAAGACATCATATCTACCCGAACATTATCCGCAAAGCTGACAGCGACCAGACCAATGGACAGAGAGCTGTGGGCAAGGATTCCCAACAGAGTGTCGGAAGCCATGCGCTGTTTTTCCTGGAAACTGACCAGAATAGCAGCAACCATGAGCGAACTGATGATAACGGCCAGATTGATATTAATATCCAGCATTAGTCCCAGTGACACGCCAAGCAGAGCTGAGTGAGAGAGGGTATCGCCGAAATAGGCCATTCTTCTCCAGACCACAAAACAGCCCAGTGGTGCTGCCAGAAGAGCCACGCCATAGCCTGCCAGTAAGGCATACAAGAGAATATCTGACATCATTGTTTTCCTTCAGATACCGTGCTTTGTGGCTCAAGAACATGCCCATCGACCCCGTGATGGTGATCGTGATGGTGGGTATAGACCGCCAGTTCATCCGATTCGCCACCAAAAAGGCGGAGATAGGCCGGGTGTTGCTTAACCTGGTGCGGGTGGCCAGAACAGCAGACGTGTTGATTAATACAAATGACTTTGTCGGTTGATGCCATGACCAGGTGAAGGTCGTGGGATACCATCAGCACAGCACAGTGCTCCAGGTTTCTGGACTCATTGCGAATATCTGTGATCAGCTGATAAAGCTCCTTTTGTCCTGTAATATCAACTCCCTGCACGGGTTCATCCAGCACCAGAAGGTGTGGTTTATGCAGTAATGCCCGGGCCAACAGGACCCTTTGCAGCTCACCACCAGACAGAGATTGCAGCGGAGACTGAAGAACATGGGCTACCCCGGTTCGTCCAAGGACATTATGAACTGCTGCCAGCCGACAGCCTGTCAGGCTCAGGAACCGATTGACCGTCAGCGGCATGGAGTCGTCAATATGGACCTTTTGTGGCATGTAGCCAATGCGAAGCCCCTTTCTCATTGACCGATGGCCTGAAGAAGGCTCCTGCAGTCCAATAGCTACACGTACAAGTGTGGTTTTACCGGCACCGTTAGGACCTATCAGCGTAACGATTTCACCGGGATTAACTTGTAGATTGATCCCGGTCAGTACGTCTCTGTTCTGGAACCTCATCCGGATATTACTCAACTCAATTAATGGTTGACTCATAACTTATTGATTCTTCCATTAGTTCTGCAGTTTGTACATAAACCAGCCAACTCTATTGAGGTATCAGCAATGGTAAAGCCGTGGTCATCGGCACAGTCTTTCAGGGCATTTTCAATGGCAGGGTGTTCGATTTCAATGGTCGTCCGGCATTGAGTACAGATGAGAAAGCAGCTGTTATGTGGAGTGTTCGGATGGCTGCAGCCAATGTATGCATTGATGGAGGATAAGCGATGAACCAGCCCTTGCTCCAGGAGAAAATCCAACGCCCTGTAGACGGTGGGGGGCTGAGCCGGTTTTGATTCTCCCTGGGTCAACTCTGCCAGTATTTCATAGGCCCCGACCGGGCAGTGGCTCTGCCAGACCAGCTCTAGCACCCTTTCTCTGAGGGGCGTCAGGCGAATATTACGGCTCCGACAAAGTAAACGGGCTTTATTCAAAGCATCTTTGATACATTGCTGATGGTTATGTTCTCTGTATGGATTATGGCAAGACATGATTAGATCAAATAAACAGGCGTACGTTATAATATAACATTAAAAAAAAATTCAAAGTTACAGAAAATAAATGAATAACCAAGCAAAACTTTTTCCTATTTTTACGGTCAAAACGTTTAGGTTTGATTAGTCAGTCTGAGGGATTTTGATTTCTCAAAGTTGTTGATTTCTCAAAGTTGGCAAAAAATAACATTATTTTTAAGGAGTTTATTGGTATAAATGTTTAAAGTTTGCTGATATAAAACCTACCACATACTCTGACCAGTCCAGAGCTGAGCTTGAAAAAATAAAAGTGTGGCTGAGTGATAGCTATTTCACGTCTCTTGAAGATTGCAAGGCACAACTCAAATCAATTGTCGAAGATAATGATGGTGTTTACAGGTACAAGGAAAATCAAAGTATACTGCTTCATGCAGCAGTTTCCGGCGTTTGCTGGAACCTTTGGTGCTAGTGGCTTTCAGTGTCATTTGTTTTTTCTGCTCCGCACTGTTTTTGACTGCTTTTATAGGGATTTTCACAAGTTCAAGCAATACCTGAGTCGCACCGACGCTGTTAAAATAGGTGTCGTATAAATAACGGGAGATGTTGTTGGTTATTATAATCAAAATATTAGTCACACAGAATGTTTTTTGTGGAATGTATATGAAATGACTATTTATCAACTTAAATTCATATCCGCTATCCAGGAGATATTATGAATATTACAGGTACAAGCCAATCCAACTTGATTGATACGCAATATATATCATCAAATGGAAATCGGAAAATGCTTACATCAACTGATGATGGTTCAGTAAAAGCTATTGCTTTAAAGACGCTTTCTGATTTTGAATGTCAAATATGCTTTGATGTGCATGAAAAGCCTCTGCAAACTAGATGCTGTGAGTCGGTTATATGTGCATCGTGTTATTTGTCTCTTCCTTCACCAAAAAAATGTCCATCTGATAGGAGCGCATTTACCGGCTCTATTAAAGAGGACTTAAAAGTTGCAGGGCGTCTAATAAACAATCAAATAGAGATATTTTTACAACATTTTAATGATGTAGAATCTACCGAAACAGACGCAGAAAAAAGCCGAAAACAGAACGATGCGATAACGCAGATTAAATCTGGATCGCAACAAAATAATGACGCCCCGCAGGGAAGTAATTTTACTCAAGTTAATAGTCGTATCCCCTCTCAGTCTCATAGTCAAAACGAAATGGGTGCTGGTTTTCGAGGAACTGGTCACTTTATTCAGGGATTAGGTAATGTTTTTTCAAGCGGGAATGTAGTAACTATTGGATCTCAAAGAGAGTCAATATCTGATTCTGATTCTGGTGTTGTATACTCCAATATTTCTGGAGGTAGCCATCACATAGGATATAACGGATCTATTTCCGTGGGAAGCGGAGGTATCACTATCAATGGGAGGCGCATACAAGGCGATAATATTGTTGTTCGAAATGGGCAGGTAGTATCTGGTCGGAACGTAACTATTACAGATACCGCTCAAGCTTCTCGAAGTAACCCTGTCAGGACGCATGATTTTAGAACCGGTGATGTCCTTTTTATTGATGTCCATACCAGAATAGGGGATATTACAATTGAAGGTCAAGATTGTGGTGGGCAAGAAAAGGTATCAATCACATCATCTAAACAGCCAAGACTCAGCGGTAATCTACTTTCTCTAGATTGCGACGAAGGAGTAAGCATAAAGGTTCCAGAATCATTTAATAGAAACCTTAAGCTACATACAAATATGGGGGATATTTCTACTAGGAATAGCTATGTTGTTAAGTCTGGAGGTAGTCTTCATTCGAATATGGGAAATATTAATATAAAAATTGACAGTATGCTCGTTAAAGTAAAAGGTAAAAGCAATATGGGGAAGACAAGTGTTCGAGTTGGAAATTCCCGTGTTGACTGGGAGCGACAAGAGCTATTAGCGAAAAGCAATATGGGTAATATTAATGTGTATGATTGATGACGTGAAGCCTCCTCAATCAGGTTACTTGTAGTGGTTACGTGGAACTAAAAAAACCGGGATACAAAAAGCAGGAATTATTGAAAATAGTT
This sequence comes from Endozoicomonas sp. SCSIO W0465, assembly GCF_023716865.1. Taxonomy (NCBI): domain Bacteria; kingdom Pseudomonadati; phylum Pseudomonadota; class Gammaproteobacteria; order Oceanospirillales; family Endozoicomonadaceae; genus Endozoicomonas; species Endozoicomonas sp. SCSIO W0465. Next base: position 7,178,382 of record NZ_CP092417.1, on the reverse strand, counting down.
GAACTTAGAAATGAGACAACTATCAGTCAAGAAGAAAGAATAGATCTTTTAATGAGAGAAAGGGAATTGGCATTGGATATTAAAGCTGCACCGTTGGGCTTAGAGGGAAATATTATTAAAGCCATCACCGATCTGATAATTTTTGAAGAATCGATTGATGAACTGGCTCTAGAAAACGTAAATAGTGATTCAGCGGATAACGGCTAATTAAAATAATTCTGCTTGGATAACTTCTGTTCGTTTTCTCAGCATATACCTGAATTCATTTGGATCAAGAAAATGACGCAGAAGGTTTTCCTTCTGCTCATTGCCTGCTCGAGTTTCCGGATATACAAAAGTAATCAGCCGGGAAACCCAGAAACGGAATGCGGCCAGTCGCAACATGATTGGCCAGGCTTTTCTTTCTTCTTCAGTAAAAGAACGAACCTGTGCATAGGCCCCCGTTAGTACTTTTACACGCTGATGGTTCAGCTCAAGATTACCCATAATACACCAGTCGTTTACAGTAACCGCCAGGTCATAGATCAACCAGTCATTGCAGGCCTGATAGAAGTCGATGACGGCTGAGATTCTGCCCTGGTCAAAAAGTACATTATTATGAAACAGGTCTCCATGGATAAGCCCTGTTGGCAGTTTATCAAACGCTTTCAGCGCATTTGACAGGCTTTGCCATTGCTCCGTCATGTAGCTGGCATTATCCTGATCGAGTAAAGTGACAAGTCTTTTTTGCTGGTCGTTTAGCCAGTTAAGTCCACGCTGATTTTCCTGATAAAGGGAAGATTTTTGCCCTGCGATGTGAATTTTTGCCAGCATCGTCCCAATCTGTTGACATTGTTCCAGAGAGAGGTTTCTGGCGTCAGGGTGCTGCCCCGCAAAGCAATGCACGATAAGGGTCGGTTTTTCTTTCACTGACTGAAGGGCAACGCCATCCTTATCTCGAATTGGGTTGGGCACAGGCAAGCCGAAAGCGTTAAGTTCATCGGTATAGTTAATGAAAAACGGCAATGTCTCGGCTGGCAGGTACTCAAAGAGCGTTAACACATAACGCTGTAGATGACCCTGATCGTCAATATCCAGGAAGTAATTAGTATTCTCAACTCCGCTTTCGATACCCTGGAACGACGTCAAGTTGCCAATATCATAACGAGTCAGAAGTTGCTCGATATCCTGTTGTGTTAAATGGGTATAAACAGACATGAAGTCCCTTTTTCAGGATGGTTGGATCTATAGTTCTTTAGTTACTCAGTGCCACTCAAAAATGGTCCATGAGGGCACTAGCAAGGTTCGTTTTGTTGGATCAATCGGGTTACCTTCATTATCTGAGGCAATCAGGTAATACGGCTTACCTATTTTAGGAATAACCTGAATGGCATAAAGCTGGCCACCAACCCGGTACTCTTTATAGGTTCTGGAATCACCGGCACGAATCACTACCGATGTGTCATCCCTGCTTTCCAGGGCTTCAGGGCGCAGGTGCTTTGGAATTTTCTTAATGGCTTCATTGGTAAATACAAGGGCTTTCTGGTTGCCGGACGAGTGGGAACTGACCGTTGACGGCTCTGAACCCTCCGGACTATGAGTCGCACAGCCAACGAGCAACAAGGGGAAGAAAGCCAGACCCAACGGCGCTCTTTTTATGGCAACTTTCATCTTCATAAAAAGCTTCATCAGGAGCCTCATGATAATTACGGTGGAAACCATTAAACTGCTGGAAAGCATTTTATACCCAGTTACCCAGAATCGTAAGTGAGTCCATAATCCATGTCAGAACAAGTCAATACGCCTCCGCTCATACTCGTTGATGGCTCATCTTACCTTTACCGCGCTTTTCATGCATCCGAGCGTGCCAATCTGCGAACGGCGGATGGTCGACCGACGGGTGCAATCCGGGTCATGACCAATATGCTGCGCAGTTTGATACGACAGTATCAGGATAGCCATGTTGCAGTTATTTTTGATGCCAAAGGGAAGAACTTCCGCCATGAGATGTACAGTGAGTACAAGGCAACCCGCAAGCCAATGCCCGATGACTTGCGCTCACAAATAGAACCCATACATCAAATTATCCGGGCTCTTGGTCTGCCGCTGTTAATGATTGAAGGCGTTGAGGCGGATGATGTCATTGGTACGCTGGCCAGACAGGCGACCGAGAAAAAAATCGATACCATCATTTCCACAGGCGATAAAGATATTGCCCAGCTGGTGACTGAGCACGTGTCTCTGATTGATACCATGAATAACCTGTTTACTGATCAAAATGGCGTTGAAAGTAAGTTTGGTATTCCTGCTCACTTGATTATTGATTATCTGGCATTGATGGGAGACAGCAGCGACAACATCCCGGGTATGCCTGGTGTTGGTCAGAAAACCGCATTGGCTTTGCTCAATGGTATCGGTGGCATTGATGAGATTGCCGGGCGATTGGACGAGGTGGCTGCGCTTGGGTTCCGGGGAAGCAAGAACTTTGCTGAGAAGTTTACCGAACATCAGGATATTGTGTTGTTATCGAGGCAGCTGGCCACCATCAAGACCGATGTTGAGCTGCCGGTTTCTATTGATAATCTGGCCATGCAGCCTCTTGATAAAGAGCAACTGTTAGCGCTGTTTAAAGAGTACGAATTCAGGACGTTGATTGCAGAGTTGGAGCAAGAGGGCCTTGCTTCAGATCGCCATGAAACTAAGGAAGCATCAATAGCCACCGGAGAGTATTCGGTGGTTACTGAGGAGACAGAGTTTCTTGACTGGATAGCGCAGCTTGAATCGGCGGACCTGTTTGCTTTTGATACAGAAACCACCAGTCTGGATTACATGGTAGCTGAACTGGTGGGCGTTTCATTTGCCGTTGAGCCCGGCAAGGCAGCTTATGTGCCCGTTGCCCATGACTATCTGGGTGCGCCAGCCCAATTGGATAGACGCTGGGTGCTGGAAAAACTTAAGCCTTTGCTGGAAGACCCGATGAAGCAGAAAGTCGGTCAGAACGTTAAGTACGACGAAAGTGTGCTGGCTCGCTATGATATTCAAATAAAGGGTGCTGCTTTTGATACCATGCTTGAGTCCTACTGTCTGAACTCAATAGCCACCCGCCATAATATGGATGCCCTTGCAGAGCATTACCTCGGTTATAAAACCATCAAATATGAAGATATTGCCGGGAAAGGTGCTAAACAACTGACGTTTAACCAGATTGAACTTGAGAAAGCTGGCCCCTATGCGGCCGAAGATGCCGATATTACTTTACGCCTTCACCACGCTATCTGGGAGCAGCTGAAGTCAGAAGCTACTTTGTCACTAGTTTTTCAAGAGATCGAAATGCCGCTGGTGGATATTCTTTCACGTATTGAGCGCCACGGAGCCCTGGTCGACGGTGTATTACTTAAACAGCAGAGTCTGGAGATTGGTCAACGTCTCAGGGAGCTGGAGAAAACGGCACATGACCAGGCAGGACAGGAATTTAACCTATCGTCACCAAAGCAGTTGCAGGAGTTGCTCTTTGAAAAACTGCAGCTTCCGGTAATCAAGAAAACGCCAAAGGGACAGCCATCAACCGCAGAAGAGGTATTACAGGAGCTTGCGCTGGACTATGAACTTCCCAGGCTAATCCTTGAACACCGGGGCTTAAGCAAGCTCAAGTCCACTTATACCGAAAAACTTCCGCTGATGATTAATGCGGTGACCGGACGTATTCATACGTCTTATCATCAGGCCGTAACAGCTACGGGGAGACTCTCTTCTTCTGATCCTAACCTTCAGAATATTCCCATTCGAACACCGGAAGGCCGTCGGGTGCGACAGGCGTTTATTGCTCCGGAGGGATACCAGTTGGTGGCTGCCGATTACTCCCAGATTGAGTTGAGAATCATGGCACATCTCTCTGGCGATAAAGGCTTGCTGGATGCTTTTGCCCATGGGCTGGATATCCATAAGGCAACGGCTGCTGAAGTGTTTGGCGTGGCGCTTGATGATGTAACTAATGATCAGCGACGAAGTGCTAAAGCCATTAACTTTGGCTTGATCTATGGCATGTCCTCGTTTGGGCTCGCGAAACAGCTGGGGGTATCCAGAAAATCTGCCCAAGAGTATATCGACCTTTACTTCGAACGTTATCCTGGCGTTTTAAAGTACATGGAAACGACCAAAAATTTTGCACGGGAAAAGGGGTATGTAGAGACAATATTTGGGCGTCGTCTATATCTGCCAGAAATCAATGCCAGAAATGGTATGCGGCGTCAGGGGGCTGAACGGACAGCGATCAATGCACCTATGCAGGGTACTGCTGCGGATATTATCAAGAAGGCGATGATCAGGGTTGATGAGTGGCTGAAAGCGTCGGGGCTTGATGCTCGTGTCATTATGCAGGTTCACGATGAACTGGTACTTGAAGTTGCCAATGGAGACGTTGAAGCCGTTGTTGAAGGTACGAAAGCACAGATGGCTAATGCAACAGAACTCAGTGTTCCATTATTGGTCGAAGCAGGAGTTGGAGATAATTGGGATGAAGCTCACTAGGAGGCTGTCCGAGAATAGCCTGATTAAGTATAATCAGGCATCTTCTGCCCACTTTATTGTTGCCGAAACGGATGTCATCAATCAAATTCAAAGATAACCCTGCTGATTTTGACCAGCACCTGATGTTCCCATCGAACATCTTCGACCTGCTGCCACCAGATCATGATTGCTTCGTTTTTGAAGATATCTTCAAGCATATCGACACCTCTGAAGTGGAAAAGCAGTATCACCATCTTGGCCAGAATGCCTACCACCCACGACTGATTATATCGATCCTGATCTATGCCTATAGCCATGGTGTGTTCAGCTCCAGGGAGATTGAACGGCGCTGCAATCAGGACTTGGCTTTCATGTATATCGCCAAACAGCACTGCCCAAATTTCCGGGTGCTCAGTGACTTTCGTAAAAACCAGGCCACCTTTTTTAAAAGCAGTTTCAAACAGAGCGTGCTGCTCGCCCGGGAACTACAGATGGCCTCGCTGGGCCACATCGCTCTTGATGGTTCCAAATTCAAAGCCGACTCATCAAAGCATAAGGCCATGAGCTACGCACGACTTAAGGCCAAAGAAGCTGAATTAATGGCTGAAGTTGAGGCCCTGATTAAAAAAGCCGAAACCAGTGACAGTGAAGAGGACGATGCTTATCAGCAGGAGACTGGCTACAGCATTCCTGAAGACTTGCAATTCAAGCAGGAACGGTTAGAGAAAATCCAGGAGGCCAAAAAAGCGCTTGAAGAACGGGAACAGGCCCTGAATCCCGATAAGCCGATAGACGACAAAAAGCAAATCAGCTTTGCTGATCATGATGCCAGGATCATGGGTAAAAAAGGCAGTGGCTATCAGTACAGTTATAACGCCCAGATCAGCGTCGACAGCGATAATGGTATCATTGTTGGCCAGCACATCAGCCAGCATGCCAATGACAAGCAGGAAGTAAAGCCTGCACTTGAAGCCATTGCAGAAGCAACAGATAACGCGTCCATTGGCAAAATGAGTGAGGATAATGGCTATTACTCAGGGCCCAACCTGCAAGCGTTTGATGATGCGAACATTGACGCTTACATGGCTACGGATCGACAGGAGAAGCCTGCAACAGAGGGACTGGAAGACTCTGACAGAAAGTTTGTCAAAGCGGATTTTATTTACCATGAAGCAGACGACAGCTTTACCTGCCCTGCCGGTGAGAAGCTGATTTATAACACGGCTAGCAAAGCAAAACACAAAAGCTACCGCGTCAGTAAAGATATCTGCCGGGATTGCCCGTTACGTAAAAGGTGCAGTGGTGACAACAAAGACCCGGGGAAAGTGATTCGCACAGACCGCCACGAAGCCATACGCCAGGCGATGAACCGCAAAATGGAAACCAAAGAGGCCAAAGCGGTTTATGAGCGTCGCAAGGTGATTGCGGAACCGCCTTTTGGCCAAATCAAGAACTCAGGATTCAGAGGGTTCAGTGTCCGGAGTAAGGAAAAAGTGGCTGGAGAATTTTCACTGGTCTGCAGTGCTTATAATTTCAAAAAAATTGTCAAATCGGTTTCAACGGGATCAATCCGTCTTGAAGAAGCAAAAAGGCTTAAAATGGCAGCATAAAGGCAAGCAAAAGGGTAAAAAACGCAATTTTTACCCCAAAACAGGCTAAATTTAGGTCAATATTTGATCAGCCAAGAAAATGCTGAAGCTTTCGTTTTTTCAATAGCTAGTTCTCGTCCAAAAACACAACCAATTGAAAACTGTAGATTTTATCCTGAAAAATTAAGTGGAGCCCTACTGCTATCTGGCGACTAAACTTCCCAAGAGCAAGAAACATAAGGGATTGCCAAAAACAGAGGACTCCAAATGCGCAAAAAACGCAACCCGCAGTGTAGTATGGAACTCCATTACGTACCTCATGAAATCTGCTCCCAGCTTTCCGGTATCTCGCAATGGCTTGACGCCCATCCACAGTTCAATGACTGGATTTATGAGGACTTAAGTTCTGGTGATAAACAGAACACTGGGCGGAACGGACTATCAGCAGAATCCGTTCTTCGTGCGGCACTCCTGAAACAGTATTTGAATTGTGATTATGACTACTTGTCGTTTGTTTTGATGGACTCCATGCTCTTTCGAGACTTTTGTCGCCTCGAACCAAACCAGCGCCCCAGTCGCTCCAGTTTGCATGGGCTCATCAGCCTTCTTACTGCATCTACATGGGAACGGATTAATAACTGTCAGCTAATGACCGCTAAAGATCAGGGTATTGAAAAAGGGCGCACTGTGGCTATTGACAGCACAGTCACCGAATCGGATATCAAACCTCCTTGCGACAGTGATCTTTTAGCCAGTTCCGTTAAAAAAATTTGTCGGCTGCTGGAACGGGGACAAACACTGACAGCGACACCGCTTTATGAATATACCCATCACAACCGAGCCGTAAAAGATGCGGCCAGAAAATGCATCTACGCTGGCAAAGAAGAGCGGCATCAGCATTATAAAAACTGCTGCAGTTGACCCGAAAATCCCGGAAGGTACTTATCGAAGCTACTGTCACGCTAGCAAACGCCCGTCAGCAGGGGCAGTGTCTCCTGGCTGATGATGCCGACAAGTGGCAGGCCGATGTGGATCACCTGTTACCCCTGGTGGATGCAATAGTCTCCCAGACAGAGCGCAGGGTCTTTAAGGGTGAAAAGGTGCCAGCCCAGGAAAAAGTGGTTAGCCTGTATGAACCCCATACGGATATCATCGTAAAAGACAGGCGGCAAGTACAGTATGGCCATAAACTGAACCTGGTTCAGGGAAAAAGTCGATTGATCCTGGACCTGGTTATTGAGGAAGGTAACCCAGCGGATTCGGACCAATTCATTCCGATGATGGAAAGACAAAAAGAAATTTATGGTCGTGTACCTCGCCAGACAAGCGGTGACGGCGGATACGCGTGTCGCGCTAATTTGGAAGGCTCTTTTCCAATTCCAGACTGCTATGTAACCAGCAAGTTGACTAAGGGCTGAAGAAGACTTTTGCCTCTTCGGCCAATATTATGCAAAAACTCAAAAAAGCCAAGGTAAAGGGGTAAAGCCTCTTGGGATATTCCCCTGTGAGGCCTTAGCCACGAGCGTAGAAGTGACCAAAACCCCTCCATAGTATTAACATGCACCTCGTAAATACCGTCTTTGTCATCATCACGAGCATACTCACCTTTGCCGTGACAGACCGTTTTATGTCTGAAGCCCCAGCTTTCAAGGTCATCATAGATGTTGTATTCATCGGTATAAATCTGGCTCTGTGGGGCTACGTGTTTCTTGATAAATGGTTCGATTGTCGCCTTCTTAACGTTCGACAGCATGTTGATAATGACCTGACCTCCCCTTTGAATCATTCCCAATACCGGCGGTTTGTCTTTTTCAAGAGTCCCACGGCCCGGAGCGCCTTTAAGCCTTCTTTTTCTCGGTGGACGATCCAGATTTTTTTAATGCTTCAGGGTGTCCCTTGTGACCAGCTACAATGTAGACCTCGTCGAATTCAACTTCGCCATCAAGAATCACTTCAGGCTTTCGGTCAACAACACCATTTCGTAAGACTGTGGTCATATGGTGTGCATCACTGACACACAGATCAAGTTCCTGAGCTATCTGGCTGTTGGAGACGTTCAGCCCCATTAAATAGAGACAGGCAATCCAGACTTTGAGTGGTCGGTGGTGTCCTGCGAAAACCGTATTTGTCAGGTCATCGAAGTAGCGCTTACAGGACTTACAGTAATAGTGCTGGCACTCTACCTGCACATTGTCGTGTCCATTCTTTTTGACATTCTCAGAATCACAGTGCGGACAGAGAACAGTGCCATCTGGCCAGCGGTTCTCACGGATCATCTCAAAGCAGGTGTCATTACTGATGAGATCTGAGATTCGGCCTATATTCATGGTCAATGCTGGCGATGGCTAATTATATCCACCAAGGATAGTTCAGCAGTTCGGAATTCGAAAAGAGCCATTTGGAAAAAGCCAAGGCCATGGGAATCAGCGATGTAGCTTTTAATAAGAAGCGCGGACTTGAAGTCGAAGAGATGACTAAAAGTCAGTATGTGTATAAAACGCTCTTTCGCTTCCGGGCAGGTATTGAAGCGGGAATTTCGTGGCTAAAGAGATGTTTTGGGCTATCACGTTGCCACTGCAAGGGTTCTGAGCGTTTTGATTCTCATTGCTGGTTATCGGTGGTCTGTTACAACCTGGTGATTCTGGCCAGACACCCGGCACCATCCTGATAGCCACCTCCACGCTACATGAAAGTACCTTTCCAGCATGGTGGGAGGATGTTTTCTGCCTGCTTTTCGCGTTTTTCTCCAATATCCGTCCCAGATTAGAGAAAAAAAGGGAAGAGTTTTTGCGGCTCTCTGGAATTTCAGGAAATATCAAAACGCACGTACAATCTAATTATGATTGCCTGATGCGTTTTTGGACGAGAACTAGCTAGTTCTCGTCCAAAAACTCTGCAGCCTATGCGTGCCAAGGCTTAGAGGGAAAAAATCAAGTTTTGTTTTGACGCCTTTTTCAACCAGTTTTCGGGGGCTACAGCGGAGTTGATGTGATTTTCCTGTAAATTCAGAGCACGTCAAATCTCTGTAGGCTACGTGGCCCAAGGGCTATAGTTTTTGGATGGGAACTAGCTAGTTCTCGGACAGCCTCCTAGTACATCATTTCAATGCTTTTGACAGGTTCCGTTCATCCTGAAGCGAAGAAAGTTGGAGACACCGTACTTTGACTCCGCTTCAGTGCGAACGGGATTTATCAATTCCATTTTGTAAGCCTTTTGTAAATACCAGGACAATATTCAAAATTCTTTATTTTTTCGGGAACTTTTTAGAATTTTGCTTGTCTGAGTAAGTGAGGATAGGAAAAATCAGGGTTTACGTACTGCTTTCTTATTGCTCATTGTGTGTTTTGTGTTGACAGAAAGTTAAGTTGTAGGCTGCCCCCGTAGCCGAAGCTAAGCAGCCAGTATCCTTCCCCCGGATACTGGTTTTTTTTTGCTGAATTTTTAACAGAACCTAACAAACCGGCTTTATTGGCCGTTAAATAACCTATGGTGGTAGCTTGGGTTGGTTTCTTCCATGGAAGCCAAACTTTTCAGCCATCAGGAATGCCATAACATCCTTATTAGGTGTGTGCTTTGTAGATGTAGTAATAAAATAGAGACAGTATGAAACGGTCATCCTCCCCTGGTGACCGTTTTTTTGTGACTGTATTTTTCTGTCTGATTTCTCTACCTCTGTGCTTTAAGAACTGATTCAACGGGCTGTTCGCAATAGGACAGTCTTAGCCCGACAGGCTCCTAACTTGAGGCAATAAGAGAAAGTTCCTGTATGGCTACTGACAGCATGGCAAGGTTTTGCTCTCTGGCAGACTGTATTTCGCGGACAGTTGCCTTCCATCGATCAATTAAACCGGTATTTTTTTCCAACCATTGTTTGAGGCGTTCTTCCGGCGTTCCCTTTGAGTATGCCAGAACATGAATACAATTATCATTGAGGGTCCGATCCAACTGGTCTTTCAGGGATGATTGTGCTTTGCGTTGCCAGAGGTCGTTAACCGGTAATTGACGAATACGTTCCCGTAACCAGGGGAGGCAAAGATAATCTTCAAGGGCAAAAAAGACAGAGGCCACATCAGTAACGGTAAATTGATACTCATTAGCCACACAGACCATAAAAAGTACGTAATAAAGATACCGAAGGCCTGCGCAGGTTTCTGCCAGTGTTTGCGGCAGCTTGGCTTCCTGTAGCCAGATAACTCTGCCGCCCAGCCATGCACAATCTTCCTCTCCCAGTAGCTCTGCCAGCTGTCCACTGATCACGCTGATGCCCGGTTTGTAGTTACTGATAAGAGACTCAATATCCATAGAGCTGCCATGGTTCTTCAGTAACCAGATGCAGGCTTTTTCGATATGCTGTTGTATCCGTGACAGCTCTACTCTCTGGATATCATCTTTTACCTCAAAACCAAGGCTTTCAAACTGATCCCAGATGGATGGAATGGAAAAGATCTCTTTTATAGCCATAAATGCCCGGACACAATTAAGCTCCGAATGTCGGGTTTCCTGACCAATATACCCAATAAATGTTGCTCCCATTCTATTGCCAACTTCGTTACTGAGATGGGTGGCCAGGATTTCGGTTTTTAATGGATGGTTTCTGATTTGATCAGGGAACTGGTTACGCAGTGGCGATGGGAAATAGTCCAGCAGTTTTTCTGCCAGTACCGGATCGTCGCCAACATTGGCTAAGACAAGGGATTCAAACAGCTCCAGCTTGGTATGAGACAAAAGAATAGCGATTTCTGGCCGGGTGAGACCTTCACCGGCTTTCACTCTGGCTTTAAGTTCGGTATCCGATGGCAGGCAGTCCTGATCCCGGTTAAGGTGTCCCTTCTGTTCGAGCCTCCTGATCAGGAAGCGGTGGTCATTAAATAACAGGAGATTCTGATGCAAGCTCAGGCTGAGTCTCTGGCTCTGTAAAAAGTTATGCCTGAGAACCAGTCTGGCAATCTCATCCGTCATACTGGCCAGTAAACTATTACGCTGCTTTATGGTTATATCACCCTCATCAACCATCTGATTAAGCAGAATCTTTATGTTGACTTCATGGTCTGAGCTGTCGACCCCGCCTGAGTTGTCTATAGCGTCGGTATTGATCAGACCGCCTCGTCTGGAGAACTCAATTCTTGCCAGCTGAGTCAGGCCCAGGTTTCCACCCTCCCCTACTGCGCTGGTATTCAGTTCGCTGGCGCTGATCCTGACACTGTCATTAGACCGGTCCCCCGCATCGGCATTGCTTTCATTGCTGGCTCTTATGTAAGTACCGATACCTCCATTCCATAGGAGATCAACTGGTGCTTTAAGAATCGTTTGAATAAGTTCAGCGGGCGACAGGATGGTTTTATCCGTTGCCAGCAGGGTGCTGGCCTGCTGACTCAAATGAATGCTTTTCTGTTGGCGGCTGAATACCCCACCACCTTCTGATATTTTGTTGCGATCATAATCTGCCCAGGATGACCGGGGTAAATTGAACAGGCGCAGGCGTTCACTGAAGCTGACTGAAATGTCCGGGTCAGGATCGATAAAGATGTGCTGATGGTTAAAAGCGGCAATCAGTCGAATATGTTTGGAAAGCAGCATGCCATTGCCAAATACATCACCCGACATATCGCCAATACCGATGACGGTAAAATCCTGAGTCTGGGTATCGATTTCACGCTCTTTGAAAATCCTTTTTACCGACTCCCAGGCACCTCGGGCAGTGATACCCATTTTTTTATGGTCATAGCCCTGACTGCCTCCAGAGGCAAAAGCATCTCCCAGCCAGAACCCATAGGATGCTGCTACCTCGTTGGCGATATCGGAAAAGCTGGCGGTGCCTTTGTCCGCTGCAACCACAAGGTAAGGGTCATCATCATCGTAGCGTATGACGTCTTCAGGAGGGATTATGTTTCCGCCCTGAAGGTTATCGGTAAGGTCCAGAAGCCCGGAGATAAAAGCGCGATAGCATGAAATACCTTCCGCCAGGATTTCCTCCCTGGAGCCATTGACCGGGAGATTTTTTGGTGACAAAGCCGCCTTTTGCCCCGTGAGGAACGATGATGGCATTTTTTATCCTCTGGGCCTTGACCAGTCCCAGAATTTCGGTACGGAAATCTTCCATCCGGTCTGACCACCTTAACCCTCCCCTGGCAATCTTCCCACAGCGCATATGAATGCCTTCAAAACGTGGAGAGTAGACAAATATCTCAAACATTGGCCTTGGTTGCGGTGATGCTGGAATCTTTTCGGGTTGCAGCTTGAACGACAAATAGCCTTTTGGCTCACCCTGGCTCTGTTTCTGATAGGCATTGGTTCTCACCATGGCCTCAACGACGCTGAGGAAGTGACGCAGGATCCGATCTTCATCAAGGTTGTCAACGCTATCCAGCAGTTGGTAAATCCTTTCAGAGCAGGCGTTGGCTATTGCACGACGATCGCCACGAAAATCGGGGTAAAAATGCGTGCTGAACAGGTCAACGATTTCACCAACCACAGGCGGGTTGTTGTTCAGTACTTTCTGCATATAGCTTTGGCTGAAAGGTACTTGAAGTTGCATCAGGTATTTGGACAGAGCCCTGATGAGCACAACCTGCTCCCAGTTCAAGCCTGCTGAAACCACCAGTCCGTTGAACCCGTCATTTTCCATTTCTCCCTTCCAGGTACGAATGAACACTTCCTGGAACTGATCTCGCAGATGAGTATCTTCAAGGTTGGAGTAACTTTCAACTGCCGGTGAGTTGATATTGGTCGTCAGGGCGTTATCAGGGCGATCAGGTTCAATTCTGAAATCAAGCACCCAGGCACTTTCCTGACGGTAGGGACTGATAGCGTAAGGTCTGGCACTGCCGACCCTGACGCCCATTTTCTCAAGAATGGGAAGCACATCCGAGAGTGCAAGAAGAGGTCCTTTACCAATAGTACGAAAATGCCATTGGTAATGGTCGGTAACCGGACGGTACAGACTGGTTCTTATCTGATGGCTGTTTTTTAAAGATTCCAGGCGTTGAATGTCTGCCACTGCCTGGCGCGGGGTAACATCTTCCCGGTATGCGGCGGGAAATGCCTGCAGGTAACACTGTGCCATCTTGTTACCTGAAGCCTCCCCAAACGCCTCTTTTAACGCTTGTTGCAAGTGATCTGTCCAGCTCAGCATCGCTTCCTGAATCATGGCTTCCAACCGCTCAACATCGATAGTCTGCTGATTGGCATGACGACAATGCACAGTAAATTGCAATTGTGCCATTGGGTTTTCAGATAGCTGGACATTGACGTCGATACTGTTACCACTCAATTCACTGAGCAGGATTTGTTGCATCTGCAAGCGAAGTTCCGTATTAAAATTATCTCTGGGTACATAAACCAGCACAGTAATAAAGCGGTCATAGGTATCGGGACGGAGGAATGCTTTCAATTGCCGTAATTCATGGCAGTCAAGTATCCCGTTAATAACGGCCTTAAGTTGTTCAAAACTTGCTTGCAGGAGTTCGTCCCTTGGGTAGTTATGAATGATATGGCGCAGGGCGTTACCCCGATGACTGTTTACCGGGCAGCTGTTGTTTTTTAGAAGTTTTGCCACTTTTTTTCGTATGAGCGGAATTTCATCCAGTGGAACGTTGTAGGCTGTCGATGAAAACAGTCCGAAAAAACGCCATTCCCCAGTCACGACACCTGAATCGCTGAATTGCTTTATCCCGATATAGTCCAGATGAGCCGGTCGATGTACCGTTGAACGGCTGATGGATTTGGTAATAACCAGTAACTGTGGTGTCTGAATTTGTGAGGCAATATAGGGTGAAAGTTCTTGCTCTACCGGATGATCACGGGGACCTTCCCGAAAAGTCCCCAGACCGCTTTTGCTGTTGGCGCGCAGTCTTAATTTATTTGGCTCCTGGATGATCTCATAATAGCGAAAGCCGATGAAAAGAAAATTGTCTTTTCTCAGCCAGTTTAGAAAAGCAAGTGCTTCTTGCCATTCGACATCCGGTAATGGCGCAGGGTGAGCTTGACACCATTGAATAGCGTCACCCAGCCTGGCTTGCATTGCCTCCCAGTCAGAAACAACTTTGTGAACATCCTCAATGATATTCCGGATACCTGCAGCGAGTTTCTCTAAATCGAGATGTTCCGGTTGCTGGTCTATTTCAATCCGAATGACCGCTTCGGTAATCTCTGCCCGGTGAGTGCTGATTGATTGCAGGTGGCCAGCACTGTCCCTTTCTGATCGCAGGGTAGGGTGATTAAGGGTGTAAACTTTTATTTTCTGGCGATCAAGTTCCATCAACACCGAAGACACCAGAAATGGCATATCATCCGTGATGATTTCAATAATGCTGTGTGTGGAGTGCCAGTGGTGAGTTTCGGGATCAGGGTTATAAACGCGGATCTTGATTTCTTCCGGTTGCCTTGTCTGTAGAAACTGCCACAGACAGAGTAATGCGCCATAGCCATCGTCTGTACTGATACGAGTAAGGTCCTTGCTGGCAATTCCACGAAAATAGGCATCAGCAAGCGACTGTATTTGTTCACATTCTTTGTTTGACATGCGCTTTGCCAGAAGCGCTTGAACCTGATTAACGATGACAGCCCGAAAATCTTTAAAGCGGTTCATGGTATTCCTCGGTAAGACAGCTTTTGGGTGACACCAATCAAAACCTCTGTATAAAATCAATTTTGCTCTTTTTGGCTAAGAGCCCTTTATAAAGAGCCTGTTAAAAAGTGTCTGGTTGCATTAACAATGGGTTAATAACCTTCTCGTCAAGATAGCCGAGAAACCACTCAAATGCCTTGCGATTGCTGATTTTGTCAGGGGCTAAGCATAATCCGTAGCCCTCACGGAATTTGCAAGAGAGGTCTGATTCTGGTATAAAGCCCGATCTTTGTATGAGGGTAGCTGCTGATGAGTCTTGAAGGTCTCTTGACTCTGTAACCATGGGCAGATCTGCCCGAAGCAGACACTGGAATTCAGTTAAGTTTTCCGGCCTCATGGCTGGTGATTTTGGTTTAACAGACGGTTTGAGAGGCCATCCACATGTCCAAGGTTTGTCAGGTTACCGGCAAGCGCCCGGTTACCGGGAATAATGTTTCCCACGCTCAGAACAAAACCCGTCGTCGCTTCGTGCCTAACCTGCACCACAAGCGTTTCTGGGTTGAAAGTGAAAAGCGCTTTGTGCGCCTGCGTGTTTCTGCAAAAGGCATGCGTATCATCGACAAGAAAGGCATCGATGCTGTTCTGGCCGATCTGCGTGCCAGTGGTCAAACTTTTTAAGTCGAATGAATTAAGTCGAATTAAGTCGAGACAGCCAAGTTAGCAGGAGCATAAATCATGGCTAAAGGTATTCGTGAGAAAATCAAGCTGGTTTCCAGCGCAGGTACTGGTCACTACTACACCACCACCAAGAACAAGCGTAATACGCCTGACAAGCTGGTGTTCAAGAAGTATGATCCAGTGGTTCGCAAGCACGTTGAGTATAAAGAATACAAGATCAAGTAAGTCTTGTTTGCTTTGCTCTGGTCCGTATCAACAGTTTTTTGAAACGATGATACGGACAATCTTTCCCTCCTCATACTTGCTAAAGTCTGCATGACGGCCGGGGCTTTCAATATCCCGAGTATCCAACCTTCCTTTTTTTACTGCTTTGCACCGTTTGACTTCAAAAAAGTACCAGACTCTGGAAACCATTGATCAATGCAACAAATTATTTTTCTTATGAAAAATGATGTTCAAATAGTCCTCAATATCCGCTGTTCAGCATGGTATCCGGAAACACCGTTCTTGCAATCCACTGACCGGGTATTGCGTTGTCACTGCCAAAAAAACAGGCAGCCAGAATAGCACCCAGAGGCACAGCCCGCCCACAGCTGTCACCACCGCATTGAATATTTTCCCTGATGGCCTGTTGATAGCTTTTCATGGTGAGCAGCAGATGGGTAACCACCACAAAAGAGGCATCAAGCCCGCAATGCATGCCCACCTCGGCTGCTACGGATCTTGATGACTGGTCCTGCATGGATTCCGCTTTTTCAATGGCATGGTTAATAGTCGAATCCCCGCCTTTGGCATGCTCCACGCATACGCGGGGAGAATGTCCGGCAATGGCACTTTTCAGCATCAGGGCGATGGCCCTGGCGTATGCTACTGCCGTATCGTTATTGTTAGTAATCCGCACTGCTGACTCGACCTTCTCCATAAAATCAGCCTCTTCACTGTGCCTGGCTACCAGTGGCGGCAGTTTTGACAGTGCCGGATTCTGGGTATCATCTGCGCCACAGGCGGTCAGTGGTTCTTCGTGTTGCTTGCGGTAATGAAGGTTAAGCAGGGTTTGTCGAGTGGGATGGTCGGTGTATCCCTGCCAGCAGCCACCAAAATCAAACCAGCGCTGGAAAGACTCAATGTAAGCCAATTCTTCATAGCCGTCGCTAATCCTGATGGCCTCTTCCATGGCGAGCATTTGTGCGCCGTAATGGGAATACTCTCCCACTCTTTTGCCAGTGTGGGCAAAATAACCTTTGTCCTGGTACTCTTCGCGATTCGGAGTATGAAACTCTGGTCGTTCACCACCGAACTGCTGAATTAACTCTTGATCATATAGCCAGTGAAATCCGAGGGCTGCTGCATCTCCCACTAAAGCACCCATTACCGCTTCAAAAGCCCTTTGTTTTGGTTCGTGCATTTGTTGATCCTCTTCGTTGTGGTCTCTTTAGGCCAGACCACCAGAAGTTGTAGCACAATCCTCTATTAATACGCCTGATTTTCATGGTTCTTATTAATACCTATTCCATCTGCTAAACATGAGCTGGCTGGCAAGATCCGGGTAAGGAGCTTTCTTGGCTGATCTGACCCTTGAATGACCATTGGAGGAGTTTGGCCTGAACAGTATGGAAATTTACTATGAGGGTTGTCCGAAAATCCAGGTTACCACTGCTCATGACCCCGATCCCCTACCAGTTATGAGAATTTGTAAGGAACTCTTTTAAAATTACCTGGTCGAATAGATACAAATTAAAAAATGAAGAATATTAAGAAGGGAGAAATATAATGAATTCATTAACAAATTGTGCGGCTTCTACTCGGCAACTTTTTAATCCAACGGCTGACTGCGTTACCGTGGTTTGTTGTTCGTCGCTTACTGGAGGCGCTGCTCCAGCATGTGTTAGTGTTAATTCCGGTTCCACACCTAGTTTATGGTCAATCGGTGCAGGGGCTGGGGCCGGTTGTCTGATCAGTTTAGGCATTATAGGCCTTGTTTCTTGTTGCGATTTAGTCGATCGTAGAATAACTCTTGCCCCTGACTCAGATTCGGCTCCTGGTACTGTCAGTCAGAATAATGCTCCCGTGACGTCTCAACCTGGTGAAAAGTCTTTTTATCAAACTGTGGATAGCGATCTTGAGAGCGAATTTTTTCTCAGTGACAGTGGATTACAATCTCTTGAACGAGTCCTTCCAGAGTTTGAGGGGGTATTCCCCGATGTACCACCGCCATCCTATTCGGAGGCTACAGAGGCTCCTCCTGCGTATAATCAGATTGGCTCTTGTAGGATTTCAGACTGCTACTGGGTTGAACATTGCTGAAGCCCTTTATCTACAAAGGTTGTCAGCATATTGTCCGGTAATGTTGCTCAATCCTTGTTTTTCGTGACCTACAGTCAGTTTTCACTGTAGAGCAGTTCGTAATCAAAATAGAGCCATCAGATTTATACGTTGGA
Organism: Endozoicomonas sp. SCSIO W0465; assembly: GCF_023716865.1. NCBI lineage: Bacteria > Pseudomonadati > Pseudomonadota > Gammaproteobacteria > Oceanospirillales > Endozoicomonadaceae > Endozoicomonas > Endozoicomonas sp. SCSIO W0465. Next base: position 7,160,626 of record NZ_CP092417.1, on the reverse strand, counting down.
TAATTAAAAGTGTTCATCAGACATATTCCATCCAGGGAGCTTTGAATTTGGACAATTCAATACGAGCACTCCCACTATTCACAGCAATATAATATGTCTTTACCTATATTTCTTGCTTGTTGCCTGCATTGTTATAATGCGGGCCATTCAAGAATATTAGCTGTAGGTCATGATGAAACCGGAACTCCTTTCGCCAGCGGGAACACTGAAAAATATGCACTTTGCTTTTGCCTATGGTGCAGACGCTGTTTACGCTGGCCAGCCCCGCTACAGTCTGAGAGTTCGCAATAACGACTTTAAACTGGACAATCTGCAAAAAGGGATTGATGAGGCTCATGCTCTGGGCAAAAAGCTTTATCTGGCCAGTAATATTGCGCCTCATAACAGTAAAGTGAAAACCTATCTCCGTGATATGGAGCCGGTTATTGCCATGAGACCTGATGCTCTGATCATGTCCGATCCCGGACTGATCATGATGGTGCGCGAAACCTGGCCGGATATGCCAGTCCACCTCTCTGTTCAGGCCAACGCTGTTAACTTTGCAACGGTTAAATTCTGGGCCAGGCAGGGTGTTGAGCGGATTATTCTGTCCCGCGAGCTGTCTCTGGAGGAGATTCAGGAGATCAGGGAAGAGTGCCCTGATACGGAGATTGAGGTCTTTGTTCACGGTTCTCTCTGTATTGCTTACTCGGGGCGCTGTCTGCTCTCGGGTTATATCAACAAAAGAGATCCAAATCAGGGAACCTGCACCAATGCCTGCCGCTGGCAGTATCAGGCCCATGAGGCTAAAGAGACCGACAGTGGTGATGTTATCCCACTGAGAGGTGGATCAGGTATTGGCAGTCCTGAGGCTGTTTCTGGGGTGGTTACACCAACCCTGGGTGCTGGTGAAACATCCGACACTATTTTCCTGCTACAGGAAAAGGGGCGTCCGGATCAATATATGCCGGCTTTTGAAGATGAGCATGGTACTTATATCATGAATTCCAAGGATCTCAGGGCAGTCCAGCATGTTCGTCGTTTTACTGAGATGGGTATCCACTCCCTCAAGATCGAAGGACGTACCAAGTCTTTTTATTATGTTGGCAGAACCGCTCAGGTATATCGCCAGGCCATTGATGATGCTGTAGCGGGTATGCCTTTTGATATGGGCATGATGGACGCTCTGGAGAACCTGGCAAACAGAGGTTATACCGAAGGCTTTTATCGTCGCCATGTTCATGATGAATACCAGAATGGCTCTTTTCGGGTTACAGACTGCTCTGCAATGAAAATTGGCCAAAGGCCTTGATATACAATGCCTTCAGGAAACTGCTGGCTAAATATTGCCAAGCCCTGCCACAGGAGGATTCCAGCCTGATTTATGAAATCAGCAGTCTGCAATACGAAAAGAGCCACCAGAATTATGAAACCGGTAACTCCCGTGAAAGTAAGCAGCAGTTTGTTGGTGAAATCGTTGAATTTGACGATCAACAGCTAACGGTTGAGGTCAAAAACCGCTTTGAGCTGGGAGATACCATGGAGCTGATGACCCCAAAAGGCAACTATGTTTTCACTCTGGAGCATTTGGAAAATCGCCGTGGTGAGCGTATTGATGTGGCACCCGGGTCGGGCCATTTTGTCAAAATACCAAAACCTGAAGGTGTTTTACCAAATACGCATTCATTGCTGGTTCGTAATTTGCCCTAATCAGGTGATATTCTGAGTCGATAAGATCGATATGGATCTTACGACGTTTACCAGCCTTTTTTCCGGCTCTGTTTATAAGCCTTTAAGCCAGCATCGACAGGTGGTTTTAGATGCCCTGGTTTTATTAAGCAGACAGTTGCAGAGCCGTTTAACCACCGATCAACAATGGCATAAAAGGGCGAAGTGGCTTGTTGATTTCCCACCGGCCGTTGAAAAACTGGGGCAGGAAATTCTGGCCAGATTAAACCAGCCAACGTTGACTGCCCAGCCCAGAGGGCTGGTACTTTCTCTCTTACAGACTCAGAATAACCTGGCGCACCTGATCTGCCGACTGGCTGAGCGATTAACTTATAGAACGCCTAAACTTACCGGAGATTTGCAGTGTTCTGAAGAGCGACTTAATCAGCACTTTGCCAGCGTTGTGAATAGTCTGCGGTATGGCGTTTCAAAACAGGATGGTTTGGGCATGGTGGTTTTCAGAAAACAACGGTCCCAGGCTTTGCTGGAGGTAAATCAGGAAGTAACGATTGCTGTGGATGAGCTACAAGAGATTATTTCAGCCTTCAAAGGTGAAGTTTTTCAATCTGAAGGAGAATTGGACCCTCTCGATATGGCTCTCTTACTACTGTCTCTTGAAGATATGGATGACCTGACGCTCTGGATTCGCTCAATGGTCATCCACATGCACCAGCTATAACTCACATAAGCCAGTATATGAGCAGAGGATTTTCGATAAATCCTGTGTGTATCTATTTAATAATACATTCAACCCGCTTTTTCTGTGTTCTTTCCAGGTACTCCTGGAAGTCTTTTGGAAGTCTTCCAGTCGTTGAACCCTCCCAGTGCACGGTTTTTCCAGCTGAATTCTCATATTGGAAGGTATGCTTTATGGCCGTTCGACGACGTTTTCCCGTTTTCCCTGAGTCGTTAATGTTGTCCAGATCCGAGAGCGTAATACCCAGTTCAGCCATTTCTTTGTGAATAGCGGCAATATCGTTCATTTTTTTCTGTCTTTTTGCATCCTCTTTTACTCTGGACTGCAATTTTTCCTTATGCACCTCTTTCAGGCGACCCAGAATCTTTTCAAGCTCCTGAACACTGACATCTTTGAACAGTGAGCGAATCCGGGATTTGCTACCCAGCCGATGATGTAACTCATCCAGTAGTTTCATTGTTTACCCTCAATCTAACGGAGCCTTTGACCGCATGAGACTGGCTATAGTGTATCAACACGGTGCATGACATTAAGAAAGTCGACAAATATCTGTTATGTAAGACTGGAACGGTTACCTGTTATTTGTGCAGGTATGGGGTAACTCACAGAAGGCTTTCTGCTTATTACTCGTTCAATATGAATAAAAGTAATGTATTTTGTTTGATTGGCAAGAAAATGGAGAGTTTGACCATTCTAAAATACGGTTTTCGTTTTTATACATTTTTGCAATCGTTGACTGAGCCATTGTTTTCACCCAGTCGTTTTTCAGCCAGAACGGTGCAGTTTTATTTTTTCAATGATTATTAAGATCAGCTGCGTTGGAGGGAAACTGTTTACCCGTCGATAACAAAAGCTATAACCCAGTGTTCTCCTCTCATGGTTGTTTGGCATGGTTGTTTGGAAGGGGGGGTATCGGTTGGCCATCAAGATAATTTAGTGACTGATTATGCTTGGACGCGTTTTTCTACCAACAGCACTGTTGCTGTTGACTTATGGCTTTTGGATTAGCTCAGAGTTTCAGGTGATCACGGCTGGTGTGGTTATTTTTCTTCTGGGTATGGTTTATCTTGAAAAGGGGTTTAAGGTCTTTACGGGTGGGTTGCTTGAGGCGTTCCTTAAAAAAACAACCGACAGTCTTTGGAAAAGCCTGACATTTGGTATCACGACTACAGCTGTCCTGCAGTCCAGCTCACTGGTTTCAGTCATTGTTATTTCATTTCTCAGTGCCGGCTTGATTGGCCTGACAGCAGGTGTTGGCATTATTTTTGGTGCCAATCTTGGCAGCACTGTTGGTGCATGGTTAGTTGCCTTGTATGGTATGAAGATAAAGTTGATCTCTTATGCAATGCCATTACTTGTGTTTGGTTTGATTTTGAGGGCTCAGCAGGAGAAAAAACGCAATGGCTTAGGGTATATATTACTGGGTATTGGCTTTCTCTTTCTTGGTATTCATTACATGAAGGAAGGCTTTGAAGCATTTCAGAATGTTATTGACTTCAGCAGCTTTTCCATAGATGGAATAAAGGGAGTACTTGTATATACCCTCTTTGGTATTCTGGCGACCATCATCATGCAGTCAACCAATGCTACCATGGTGCTTACCTTCTCGGCATTGGCAACAGGACAGCTGACTTATGATAATGCACTGGCACTGGCTGTTGGTTCAAACATAGGCACAACCATCACGGCGGTACTGGGAGCGATGGGGGCCAATGCTGCAGGGAAACGGCTGGCTGTGGCTCATATTACGTTTAACGTAGTCACAGCAACTCTGGCTATTCTTTTATTACCCCAATTAAAGATGTTAGTCGATTTGACGGCCAAATTTTTACTGATCGGGGCTGGCGACTACACGCTTAAGCTTGCCCTGTTCCATAGTATTTTTAACTTTATTGGAATAATCGTACAGCTTCCTTTTATTAAGTTGCTTATTCGCTGGTTGGAAACGCTTTTTGTTGATCCTTCCGGACAGTCTCATCTGAACCTTGCTACTGAAGAGAATCCTGCGATTCACCGGGCTCGTTACTTAACGCCTGCAACGTTAAGTTATCCGGACGCGGCACTAAGAGCTCTGACCCGAGAGTGTGACCACTTATACAGGAATACCCTCGAACTGATCTGCTATGGGATATACCTTACCGGTGACAAGCTGAGGGAGTCGGATAATCTGACAGATCTGGTTAACAGCTGGCTCCGTGATGATCAGCCCTGGACGATAAAAGAGCTGTATATCCGGCATATTAAAGGTATATATGCAGACATTATTCACTACTCAGGAGCAATAGAAGGGAATCTTCCAAGACAACAGGTTCAGGAGTTATTTGCACTGAAAGTGGCCTGCCGTGATTTTGTCCAGGCCATCAAACATGTAAAGAATATTTATAAGAATATGGGGCTCTACCTTCATTCGGACAATGAGCAGATACGCCATCAATACAATCAGCTTAGACTTTGCCTTGCTTCAGTTTTGAAGCTTATCGATGTATTGGGAGTACGACGAAATTATGATCATATTCGTCAGCATGCGGAACAGTTAAAACAGGAGCTTCGCGAGCAGGATGAGCAGATGCACCAAAAACTGAATGAACTCATTCGTTCCAGTCAAGTTGACTCATTTATGGCCAGTTCTTTGATGAATGACAGTGCACATGTACATGATGCCTGTACCAATCTGATCGATGGAGCAGTGATTATGTTGACCAGAGATCGTGAGGAATATCGAGAGATCGACCTTAATTTTGAAACTCATTCACCCCCCCCGAAAAACTCCGGAACCTGAAAGTAGGTCAGACTGAAAATCCACAACGGAAAAAGCCTTACTGTACGCTGTCAAGGGGGAGATTGTTAGCGTATGTATTTAGCAAGGCGTGAACCGGGGAAGAAAGCTTATGCCAACGGAGCCTTACAGAGAACCCCGGATCACAGCAGCCTGCAGTTTAAGTATTATGCAACCATTAACTTGAAACCTATTTTAGCAAGATAACTTCGTTCTGAGTCAAAGTTTGCCACGGTCAAAGGGTGTTGTTCTATCCATTCTTCCGGGAAAAACAGGGATATCGTGGAGCCGGATACGCTGATGGAATACTCCGGTAATGTATCGTCGCGACCATGGCTGAGTACATTGGCAATTCTCAGCATTATAATCAGCTGTATCAGCTTGCGTGATACCGCCTTTGGCCAACCGGAAAGCAGAGATTTGGATAGTGAGCGTCTGTGGCCCCTGACGAGGAGAGCGAGTTGCTGCTGTTCCCTTTTGCTGAATCCCATGAGGTCAGAGTTATCGATGAGGTAAGCACCGTGACGATGGTACTGTGTATGGGATATATCAAGCCCTATTTGGCATACTCGTGCAGCCCAGGACAGCAGCTCAAGATCACCTTCACCCAGCCCCCAGATATCGGCAATCATCGCAAAACAGTTCCTGGCATGATTCATAACCCTGAAGGCCTGTTGCTTATCAACATGATAGCGGCTCATCAAGGCATTTATTGTTCGCTCCCTTACGTCTTCATGGCGGTCCCGGCCGAGCATATCATGTAGGACACCTTCCCGGAGGGCTCCGTCAGAGTAGTGCATATGCTCTATGCCAAGCGCATCGAAACCGGCCATGAGAATGGCCAGGCCTGCCGGGAAAATCGCCTGACGATCAGGCTTCAGTCCCGGAAAACGAACACGACCGATCTGGTTAAACTTCAGGACTTTTTGCTTAAGCATCTCAAGGCTCTCTCGTGTGATGGTATCACTCTCACCCATGGCCTGAAGAATGCTGCTGACTGCACGAATTGAACCCGATGACCCTACGGCATCAACCCAGCCCAACCGGGTAAATGATTGCTCAATATTCAATAATTCAAGTCGTGCCGCATAATAAGCAGACTGGAATCGTTGCGGTGTTAACTCCCCGGTGCCAAAAAAACGGTCGGTAAAAACCACACAGCCCATGTGAAGGCTTTCCATTAACTTTGGCTCAAAACGTTCGCCAATGACGAACTCAGTACTCCCTCCACCGATGTCCATCACCAGACGTCGCTCATTATCATCAGACTGGGTTTGGGCTACACCAAGATAAATGAGCCGGGCCTCTTCCCTTCCCGCAATAATTTCGATGGGATAACCCAGAATAGACTGGGCTTTCTCAACAAAAATATCACTGTTACGGGCTTTACGCAGGGCATTGGTACCCACGACCCTGACCGCTTGAAAGGTGTTGCCAGAGAGATATTGTGCAAACTGCTCCAGGCAGCTGAAGCCCCGCTTCATTGCTGCGACGGTAAGCTCGTCGTTCTGGTTAAGCCCTGCTGCTAACTGAACTTTCTTACCCAGCCTTTCTACGGGTCGGATTTCACCCTGATCCACCCTGGCGACGATCATGTGAAAGCTGTTTGAGCCAAGGTCTATGGCAGCTACCAGTGGTAGGCTGCTGGACTGTTCACGCCCTTGTAGTGTCATGGTATTTCATAGTTAATAGGTTGAAAACGTTATGTTTTTCAGTGTTATCAATTGGGGTTTATCAAAATGGCAATACAGAATTGCAAACCGGAGCATAACCGATGTCAGAAGGTTAACTTTAATAGAGTTGTGCGCACAAATCTTATTGATTGTTCTGTCTTGGGCAAAGCTCCATTGACGGCTGAAAAACGGGCCTGTAACAAACGGCAACTTTATAAGCCTACTTGATATTTATGGCATTTTTATAGAAAAAAAAGCCACAAAATTCCATGAATCAGGCATAATGAGTCAGTTCTGGGCCGGCGATACCTTTTGGCAGTCAGTTTGGCATGCCCTCGGTCAAGGCTCCTGAGTTTACTTTAAACACGTTTAAGTACTAGTTAAGTACCATGATTGGGAGATCCATTCCATGAGCGAGATTGTCAAAGTGACAGATGACTCCTTCGAAGAAGTGGTTCTGAAGGCAGAAGGTCCGGTGCTGGTTGACTATTGGGCTGAATGGTGTGGTCCTTGTAAAATGATTGCCCCCGTTCTTGATGAAATTGCCCAGGACTACGATGGTAAACTGACTGTTTGTAAGCTGAACATTGATGAGAATGAGGCAACTCCGCCAAAGTACGGCGTCCGTGGCATCCCAACGCTGATGCTATTCAAGGGTGGCAACGTCGAAGCGACTAAAGTGGGTGCCCTGTCTAAATCTCAGCTGACAGCATTCCTTGACAGCAATCTGTAATTGCTATTGTATGCCCGGTGGTGGTTGTGACAGAATGTTGTAGCCACTTGTCTGGCCTCTATTTTCATATCCCATTGGTTGAATTTTTAAATCAATTTGGTTGACGAAGCCTTTATTCTTGATTATTTTCCAGAAATGGATATAGACTGTAATTTCACAGGGTTGTCAGGAATCTTCTGACTTCAGGGATATGGCCCAGACAGGGCAGCCGTTATAAACACTCGCAGGCATCAAGCTGTCCTTTATCATAATAAGCCAAATACTTTCTGATCTTCCTGCATAGACAACGGCCACTTACCTTTCAATTTAACATTCGCAAACTACTGGTTATGCATCTTACCGAACTGAAGAAAAAGTCTGTTCCTGAACTTCTGGCGATAGCGAATGAAATGGGTCTCGAAAACCTTGCCCGTTCCAGGAAGCAGGATGTAATTTTCACCATACTCAAACGCCACGCACGCAGTGGTGAAGATATTTATGGTGACGGTGTTCTGGAGATCCTCCAGGATGGTTTTGGTTTTCTGCGTTCCGCAGACAGTTCTTATCTGGCGGGACCTGACGACATTTATGTTTCCCCCAGTCAGATCCGCCGGTTTAATCTGAGAACGGGGGATACGATTTCCGGGAAAATTCGTCCACCCAAGGAGGGAGAACGATATTTTGCCCTTCTTAAGGTCAATGAAATCAATTTTGATCAACCGGAAAACGCCCGCAACAAAATCCTTTTTGAAAACCTGACACCATTATTTCCTCAGGACCGCCTCACGATGGAGATGGGGAACGGTGCAACAGAGGATTTAACGGCCCGAATTATCGACCTGGTCGCCCCCATTGGTAAAGGTCAGCGCGGTTTGATTGTCTCTCCTCCTAAAGCGGGTAAAACACTGATGCTGCAGAATATTGCGGCAAACATTACCCGTAATAATCCGGAGTGCTATCTGATTGTCCTGCTGATTGATGAGCGTCCGGAAGAGGTAACGGAAATGTCCCGGTCTGTCCGTGGCGAAGTGGTAGCCTCAACATTTGACGAGCCTCCTTCCCGACATGTTCAGGTTGCCGAAATGGTGCTGGAAAAAGCCAAACGTCTGGTAGAACACAAGAAAGATGTTGTTATTCTGCTGGACTCCATTACTCGACTTGCCCGTGCTTACAACACCGTGATTCCTTCCTCTGGAAAGGTGCTTACCGGTGGTGTTGATGCTCACGCTCTTGAGCGGCCGAAGCGTTTCTTTGGTGCTGCCCGTAATATCGAAGAGGGTGGCAGTCTGACCATTCTGGCAACAGCTCTGGTTGATACGGGTTCCAAGATGGATGAGGTAATCTTTGAGGAATTCAAGGGAACCGGTAACATGGAGCTTCACCTTGATCGTCGGGCAGCTGAAAAGCGGGTATTCCCCGCGATAGGCATTAATAAATCAGGTACTCGTCGGGAAGACCTTCTGACCACTGAAGAAGAGCTTCAACGGATGTGGATTCTTCGTAAAATCCTTCACCCAATGGATGAAATCCAGGCCATTGAATTCCTGTTGGATCGGATGAAGCACACCAAGACGAACGAAGAGTTCTTCCAGTCCATGAAACGGAAGTAACTTTCATTCCTGCAGGAAGGACTGTGAGAAGGATGTTGTTTTGTCACAATCACAGCCTCTGCGCAGGGGTAAAGCCAGAGGCTCCCTGCAAATCTGTTTCTATCATGTGACGCATTCGCCATCCTATAGTCGGACTTTGACCATGATCTTTCGGTACACTGATTTGGCCATAAGTGCCGTGAAAGAAAAGCTAATGGTATTTGATCCTCATCACTAAACAGCCCCTTTATCAGCTGCTGCAACTGAAGTAGTTTTCACTATTCAGGGGAATACTGCCAGAGCCTGAAAAAGCCAGAGCCTGAAAAAGCCAGAGCCTGAAAAAGCCAGAGCCTGAAAAAGCCAGAGCCCGAAAAGCCAGAGTCAAAGAAGACATACTCATGAAATACAAGGATCTCAGGGATTTCATTGACCAGCTGGAAAAACAGGGTGAACTCAAGCGCATCAAGTTTGAAGTCGACCCCGTTCTGGAAATGACTGAAATCTGTGATCGAACCCTGAAAAAAGGTGGCCCCGCCCTATTGTTTGAGAACCCCAAAGGCTTTGACATGCCAGTGCTGGGAAATTTGTTTGGCACACAAAAGCGGGTTGCTCTGGGGATGGGGCAGGCGGATATCAGTGCTTTGAGGGAAGTTGGTGAGCTGCTGGCATACCTTAAAGAGCCAGATCCCCCGAAAGGGCTGAGAGATGCCATCGAAAAGCTTCCTCTGTTCAGGCAGGTACTGAACATGGGGCCAAAGATGGTTAAATCGGCGCCTTGTCAGGAAGTCGTACTGGAAGGTGATGATATTGATTTGACCCGACTGCCCATTCAGACCTGCTGGCCAGGTGATGCTGCACCATTAATTACCTGGCCCCTGGTGATTACCCGTGGCCCGGAAAAAGAGCGTCAGAACCTGGGTATTTATCGGCAGCAGCTGCTCGGTAAGAATAAAGTAATCATGCGCTGGCTGTCTCATCGAGGAGGAGCCCTTGATTTCAGAGACTGGCAAAAAAAATACCCGGATACCCCTTTTCCGGTATCCGTGGCTTTAGGGGCCGATCCTGCGACCATTCTTGGGGCAGTTACGCCGATACCTGACTCATTATCAGAATATGCTTTTGCCGGTTTGTTAAGGGGCAGTAAAACCAGATTAACCAAGAGCCGAATTAATGATCTGCAGGTTCCTGCCAGTGCTGAGATGGTTCTTGAAGGTTTTATCTATCCCGGTGAGATGGCAGATGAGGGCCCATACGGTGATCATACCGGTTATTACAACGAGGTTGAGTCATTCCCTGTTTTTACCGTGGAGTGTGTGACCCACCGACGTAATCCCATTTATCACAGCACCTATACAGGTCGCCCGCCGGATGAGCCGGCAATACTGGGGCTGGCTTTTAACGAAATTTTTGTACCCATTCTTAAGAAGCAGTTTCCTGAAATTGTTGATTTTTATTTGCCGCCAGAGGGTTGCTCTTATCGACTGGCTGTCGTTACCATGCGCAAAGAGTATCCGGGGCACGCCAAGCGGGTAATGCTCGGTGTCTGGTCGTTTCTTCGACAGTTTATGTACACCAAGTTTGTGATTGTCACTGATGAAGATGTCAATGCCAGAGACTGGAATGATGTGATATGGGCGATGACTACCCGTATGGACCCGAAAAGAGACTCAGTCTTCATCGACAACACCCCCATTGATTACCTGGATTTTGCCTCCCCCGTTGCCGGGCTCGGATCAAAGGTCGGCTTTGATGCTACCAACAAGTGGGAAGGCGAAACCAGCCGGGAGTGGGGGACAGCCATTTCGATGACAGACGCCATTAAGCACCGGGTTGATGATATTTGGGATCAGCTTGGCATTGATGAGTAACACTTATGTAGCTTCAGGATGCCTTAAACGCCTGAAGCCTTGAGCTTTAGAGGTAGCGGTATTCGTGCAGATCAACCAAGTATCCATTCAGTCTTGCCAGGTTTCTGATCTTCAGTTGCTATCAGAAGGTATTTACCGTGTTATCCTCAAGCCTCATCAGGGCTATATTCCGGACTATCGAGCGGGTCAGTACCTTGAGATTCTTCTGGCAGGTGGCGAAGCCTGCGCGTTCTCAATAGCCAGTCCCCCGGTTCCCATGCAAAAGGAGTTGGAGTTACATATCCAAAAGTTACCTTCCAGTGCTAATTCCATTCAGTTGTTCAATGAGCTTGAGCAGGGTAGCGTCTCAATCAGAATGCCAAAAGGTCGGTGTTGTCTTGCAGGCATTCCTGATAAACCTCTGGTGTTTATCGCTGCGGGTACCGGGTTTGCCCAGATGAAAAGTATGATTGAGTTCTCACTGGAGCAGCCCGGGCACAAAGATATCTATCTTTACTGGGGAGCTCGTTCACCAGAAGGCTTCTATATGCCAAACCTTCCCATTCACTGGGCTTCTTCTTACTTTCACTATCACCCTGTGGTCAGTGATGCGCTCGGAGAAGATGGCTGGAAAGGGCGCCAGGGACTTTTGTTTGAGGCCGTTATAGACGACAAAAACCTTTTCCCTGGCAGTGAAATCTTTATCAGCGGATCACCGCAGATGGTTTATGCAACGTTTGATGCACTGGTAGCGGTAAATTTTACGCCTGAGAATATTCACTCTGATGTCTTTGAATATGCTCCGAGATCCTGATATCGCTTAAATACATCAAAAGTAGCTAATTCACATAGCTTAATAAAAAACGACAGTATTTTTTATTTGATTACTGTCGTTTTTTATTAAGCCGTGGAAAAAGCCCGTCCCTTGTCTATATTCAAATCGAGTATAATCAATGCAAGGTACGGTATTCAGTATGCAACCATCACCCTCAAAAACAGATCAGGCAGGATTAAAAAATAGTCGGGTCCGGCAGAAAAACATTCAAATTATTCTTCAAGCCGCAGAAGATGAGTTTGTAGCCAGCGGATTTAAGGGCGCATCCATTCGGGATATTGCCCATCGAGCAGGCTTGCCAAAAGCAAATGTACACTACTATTTCAACAGTAAGGTTGAGCTGTACGGAGCGGTACTGAATCATATTATGGAGCTATGGCAATCTGTTTTCAGTGGCCTTAATCCAGATGATGATCCTGCTACGGCATTAAGGCAATTTATCAGAGCCAAAATGAAATATGTGCTGGCCCACTCAAATGCATCCCGCATATTCAGTAGTGAAATACTGCATGGGGGCCAGCATATCAAAGATCATTTGCAACCCTTTAATGACTGGATTCAGGAAAAATCCGAGGTTATCAGAGGTTGGATTGCACAGGGCAAGATGAAGCCGGTTGATCCGGTTCATCTGCTATTTACCATCTGGGCAACGACTCAATACTACGTCGACTACGGTCCTCAGGTTGCGTCTGTTTTGGGTAAAGAGGATCTTGATGCCGAGGATGTGGAGGCTTACACAGAAAGCGTCTGCCAGATGATACTGGGTGGCTGTGGAATTAATAATTAGAAATTTTCATTATCATATTCTGTTATGGGGGATTTCATCGAATAAGCCGTGAAGAGCTTATTCGAAAGTGTACTCTCAAGCTCTGCAGGTTACCCTGCAGAAACAACTTCAACCCTATCCACCTTCTGTAAGCCTCTGGGAAGCTTGTTTCCACGTCTTCCCCGCTCACCCCGGTAATGCTCAAGGTCTGTGGCTTTAAGAGTGACATGCCGTTTGCCAGCAAAGAGTGTCAGCGCATCACCGTGATTGATAATGGCAAGTTGCGTCATGAGCTCGCTTCTCTCTGCTGCACGAGCAGAAGCAATATTAATAATTTTATTGCCTTTCCCTCTGCCAAGCTTTGGCAGGTCCTGTAACGGGAACACTAACATTCTTCCTTCATTAGTGATTGCTGCCAGCATGGGATTGTTACCGCTTACGGGTATTGGTGTCAGTACATGGGCGTTTTTAGGCAGTGTCAGCAGGGTTTTTCCGGCCTTGTTTTTACTGACCATATCGGAAAATTGAGCTATGAAGCCATAACCGGCATCGCTTGCGAGCAGATAACAGTCGCTGGCGTCACCAACACACAATCCTTCAAAGGTTGCGCCTGAAGGCGGACTGACTCGTCCGGTTAGCGGCTCGCCCTGGCCTCTTGCAGAAGGAAGTGTATGGGTCAGAACGGAGTAGGTACGGCCGGTGGAATCAAGAAAAACTGAAGTCTGATTACTTCGTCCTTTTGCAGATAAACGAAAACCGTCGCCAGATTTATAGTTGAGCGTCAATGGATCAACATCATGACCTTTGGCGCAACGTACCCAGCCTTTATTTGAAAGTACTACGGTAATAGGCTCAGAGATCATCAGATCTGTTTGTGATAATGCCTGAGCTTCGGATCTTACAACGATAGGGGAACGACGATGATCGCCAAAGCTTTCAGCATCTGCTTTGATCTCTCTTTTTATAAGCGTCTTGAGACGCCTTTCTGATCCAAGGGTCAGCTCAAGTGAATTGCGCTCCTGCTCCAGATCATCCTGCTCTGCACGAATCTTTACCTCTTCGAGTTTGGCCAGATGTCGCAATTTGAGATCAAGGATGGCTTCAGCCTGAATGTCAGAAAGGCCAAATCGCTCCATAAGAATAGCTTTTGGCTTATCTTCTGTACGGATAATTTCGATAATTTCATCAATATTCAAAAAGGCAATCATCAAACCTTCAAGAATATGAAGTCTACTGAGCACTTTATCCAGTCGGTGTTGTAAACGACGACGTACTGTCTCACTCCGCCAGGTCAGCCACTCGCCCAGCATTTTGTCGAGAGACTTAACCTGTGGGCGTCCATCAACACCGATCATGTTCATATTAACCCGGTAGGTTTTTTCCAGATCAGTCGTGGCAAACAGATGATTCATCAGGCTGTCAATATCGACCCGGTTTGACTTGGGAACGATAACCAGCCGGGTCGGATTCTCATGGTCGGATTCATCGCGCAAGTCAGCGACCATGGGTAGCTTTTTGGCCTGCATCTGTGCGGCAATTTGCTCCAGTACCTTCGCCCCGGATGCCTGGTGTGGCAGCGCCGTCACGACAATATCACCGCTTTCCTGCTGGTAAACTGCTCGCATTCTTAACGATCCCTTGCCCGATTCATACATTTTGATCAGGTCGGATCGAGGGGTAATCAGCTCAGCTTCTGTTGGAAAATCAGGCCCCTGAATATGCTCACAAAGCTCGACAACGCCTGCTGTTGGGTTTTCCAACAGGTGAATACAGGCGTTAGCCACTTCACGAAGATTGTGAGGTGGAATATCGGTTGCCATACCGACGGCAATACCCGTGGTTCCATTCAGCAAAAGGTTGGGTAAGCGAGCTGGAAGTATCGATGGCTCTTCCAGCGTTCCGTCAAAATTGGGCGCCCAGTCCACCGTTCCCTGGCCAAGCTCTCCCAATAATGAGTCAGCATATTGAGTCAGACGAGACTCGGTATAACGCATGGCAGCAAACGATTTAGGGTCATCGGGCGACCCCCAGTTTCCCTGACCATCGACCAGCGGGTAACGATAGGAAAAAGGTTGCGCCATCAATACCATGGCTTCGTAACAGGCGCTGTCACCATGTGGGTGAAACTTGCCGAGCACATCGCCCACGGTACGGGCAGACTTCTTGAACTTGGCGGTATTTTTCAAGCCAAGCTCACTCATTGCATAGATAATGCGTCTTTGAACCGGTTTGAGGCCATCCCCGATATGAGGCAGCGCACGATCCAGGATGACGTACATGGAGTAATTCAGGTACGCGTTCTCTGTATACGCTCTCAGGGACTGACGCTCAACTCCATCGTCGCCAATAATGATCTGCTCCGCCATGCTTAAACCTGTTTCAGGACTGACAATAAATCCGTCATGATAGCAAGTATCTTTCTTGTTCTAAAAGTTATGGTGCTATCACTGTAAGATTTCCCGGACTTAAGTCAGTAATTTGCAGTGGTTGATGGCATCATTGTTCCTGCAGTCAGGGTTCAGATTGCTGAAGGGGTATTGATGTATGGATTTCCCCAACCCTGTATCTCACTGATTTTCTGGTTACGTTCTGACTCCCAGGAGGTAACCGGGTACATCCTGTTCCATGCATCAAAGAGCTTTCTTTCCTTGTCACTGAGTTTGAATTTATATTTGTCCGCCATATAGAGGTAGATCCGGGCAATACTGCCACGTTGACTTTCAGGCGGTTGGGCTACGCGGGCTTTAAAATCCACATGGAAGTCGCAATGGCCATAGTAATCTGGAGGGTTGGTCAATATACCGAATCGATAGTTAGAACGGTCTCCATTGACTTCCCCAATAGCCGGAACCAGGTTATGCAGGTCTGCTTCCATTGCCCGAAACTCCGGGCTGTTACGACTGCAGTTTTTCCTGCCCCCCTGCTGCCAGCATTGCAGCTGATGCCCAAATGCCCAGGCCGGCACGACATGCTCCCACTCAATCCGGTTTGCTCTGGTTTCCTGTTTACGGATGGAGTAGCCGCAGGCCTGAAGGTCCGGAACCAGTTTGTTTCCTTCTTTTTTAATCGGACAACCACAGTAAAAACTAATAAGATTTTTGTCGTATATTTTGGCGGCCTCTCGCTTGGCACTGGAAAAATTCTTGGGCGGTATGGCATAAAGACAGGAGGAGAAAATGGCGACGGTCAGGCCGATAAGCCAGTTGTACGAAGGAATGAAAGACATGCCAGTTTGCCAGAAAAATAGTGAAACAGAGGTGCTCAGGTACGTGAAAAGATGTTTTACAGAGAGCTGGGAATGGAATTATAAGCAACTTGTAGACAACTTATTAGACAAGCCTATTAGACAACTCTATTAGACAACAAAAGGTTCTGTATCTGTTCAAGGAATATCAAACTATTTTAGTCGTATAATTGATTAGTAATGTTGTAACAGGCAAAAGCCCGGCAATAATCAATACAAAACAGCAGCTGGGCTATTTACTGACTGGGATGTGTGACTGATCAATCAATGAAGTGAGTCTGAGATGATTGCGCTGAAAACACCGCAAACCATGACCACCAGGGCAATACCTGCACCGGAAGTAAATGAGGGCCACAATGAAGCCTGTTCAATCGTATAGTAGTAGGCGACACCAGCGATCAACCAGGCCCACCAGAATCCCAGAGAGGCCATGGCTGTGAGTCTGAAACCGGTTGAAATCATTGTTCTCATCGTTTGCTCCCCAAGCTGCGTTGTCATCGGTTGTCATCGGTTGTCATCGATAGTGCGGACTATCTTATGCCACCCATACCAAGAGGTGCATCAGGGTTTTACGAAGTGCAATCCGTGTATATATCTTTTGGCTCTTGTAGGATTTCAGACTGCTACTGGGTTGAACATTGCTGAAGCCCTTTATCTACAAAGGTTGTCAGCATATTGTCCGGTAATGTTGCCCAATCCTTGTTTTTCGTGACCTACAGTCAGTTTTCACTGTAGAGCAGTTCGTAATCAAAATAGAGCCTATCTTTTTTCAGGTGTTTTTCACTCCCTGCAGTGCTGTTGAATGGATATTTTTTACCGGCGGCCAATCTGGGCTGTTTACCAGAAAGCCCCATGGCATATTTCATCACTTGATTGACTGCGGGTGACAGCTTACCAGCGACCCTCAGACCGAGATTTCGCAGCAGCTGCAGCGGTTTACTCTGATTACTGAAAGCATGGTAAAAAGCATCCATCGTGTTCATCATCAATGCATTATCTCTGCGCCTTGCCTTCTCATACCGGATAAGAACCTCCGGGCTTCCCGGGTTTTCACCTGCCCTGCGGGCATCAACCAGAATTTCAACCAGCCAGGCTGCATCCTGTAAACCAAGGTTTACACCCTGGCCTGCCAGGGGATTTATCGTGTGGGCTGCATCACCGGCCAGAACGACACCCGGTCGGAAATACTCCGTCACATGTCGCCGGGCAATGGGGAATGCTCCTCGCTCGTGCAGCTGAATAATTTCAGGCAACGCAGAAGGGAATGTGGTGACCAGTTCCTTAATGAATGCCTCATTGGAGAGTGTCAGTAGCTGTCGAACCTTTTCCGGATGGTTATACCAGACAATAGAGCCGTAACTTCTGCCATTAATATCCGGCAATGGCAAAAAGGCCTCGGGGCCTGTTGGGGTAAAGGCCTGCCAGGTAATGTCCTGACAACCGCCGGCAATTTCAACCGTTGCCACCAGGCATTGTTGCTCATAGTCCCGTTGCTCCATGGCCAGGCCCGCAGCCTGACGAACCCGTGAATTAGCACCGTCTGCTCCCACTAAAAGATCACCAGAAAAGCGACGACCATCGGATAACTCAATCATGGGGGACACCGAAGACGTGTGAATTTTCTCGATATTGACCGGACAGAAAAAAGAGACGGAGGGGTAGGATTTGATGGCTTCCAGCAGGCCCGCTTGAGTCACCCGGTTTTCAACGATAAAACCCAGTTGTGAATGATCAATCTGTTGGGCATCAAACACAACGCGATTTGCTCTTGAATCTATCTCTTTGCCAAAGGGGGAGTGCAGCTTTTCCCATACCGCCATACGACGATAGGGCGTCATACGTATGGACTGCATATGTGACCAGGCCCCCAGTTGGCGAAGAATCCTTTCAGAGGCAGTGCTGAGAGCAGATACTCGTAACCCGGGCAGGGCATCAACTGATAACGGGGATGGCTCAGTGTGGTCGAATACCGCAACCCTTATGCCTTGCTGACCGAGGCCACAGGCGATCGTGGCACCCACCATACCGCCACCGACAATAAGTACATCGTAGTGTTGCTGATCATCACTATGCCCGCATGCGTCTGTTCTTTTCATAAGTAAGCGTCATAAGCCAGTGCAGCAATGCACACCATGAATCCGATTTGTCCCGATCGGGATCTTTCCATCGAGAGTGGAATTAGTCAAATGCAGTATCCGGGGTTAATAGGGGGAAGCTGTTGGAATAAGAGGAATGTTGCGCCAGATATTCAACCTGAGCCATCTTGCTCTTTCGCCCAGCTGCTATGTGTGGTGCCCGGGAATAAATGAGAAGCTTGATTATCTGGATTAAGTGTCACAGGTTTTAGATGGTGTTGTCCTGACGCTCACCTGATACATGATTCCGGGCATAAATAGATTGTTTTGCATCTGGCAGGCTCCGGTATGCATTCCCACGCAGAGCATGGGAACGAGGGGTATGTCTGTATGGGTAATAGCGCTTTTCTGCACTGGGAGGCTGACCGAAATAGGGGGCATCATTCTTGGTATTTCGTCCAGTTCATTAAGGTTGAAGGTGGTGATTGCCGCGACCAGTACCTCGGTATCAAAGCTCAATACGCTGGCCAGGGGAGCCTTGCTAATGGCAATGGGGGAGGTTAACTCTGGCAGGGACACTTCCAGTTCAGTCACCTGCAGTTTTACCTCGGCGACGGCGATTGATATAGGCATGTATCAGCAGGACCGGCACCGCCACCACCAGGCCCAGTTCGTTGGTTACCAGCGCCTCGGAGATTCCCCCCGCCAACATAGTCTGATCCTGGTTACCAAACAGGTTCATCATCTCAAACGTGTGAATCATGCCACTGACCGTACCCAACAGTCCCAGCAGCGGCGCAACCGCTGCCGTAGCCGTCAGTATCACCATTTTACTGTCCAGCTGTGCCTTCCACTGCAGCAATTGGTGGTGCAACTTATCAGCCAGCACATCCTGTAGCCAGTGACAATGGCTTTACGCCAACTCAAACAGCAGAGGATAAAGGGCCTCAACGTTCAGTTCTGCCAGAGCATCATAAAACGCTTTGTTCCAATTGTTCAGCCAGACGGTAATGTACAGCTCGTTAAAATTGAATGCCGATTTCAGCTTGGTGCTGTTCTGGGTTTGATCCAGATTGCCGAAGGAACGTAAGCGGTTGGCCAACCGCATATTGTAATACTTAGGCTGAGTTTGATAGAGAACAAGGTTATCCTGAGGATAACCTGGCTAAAAACGCTTTCTCTGCTTTCCTCCAATCTTCATTTTTGATCCGGTCCTGCCTGTTAGGGTTCAGGCTTTGAGCTTCTGAAAAAAATATAGTAACAAGGTTGTTGATCTCATCCTTTGAAAAGTCATCCCGTACTTTCCCGGCAGGTAGTGTTGCGGCGATACGAACGCAGTGTCCTAGCTGGCTAAGAGATGAGGCATCGAGATACTGACTTTTTTCTATTGCCTCACATGCATGATGAATGGCTGTGGCTAAACGCATTAGAATGTCCTTATCTTGACAAGAATAAATGCACTCTTTGAAGTAACGGATACTGATACACAAGTCCACTTCTGAGCCTTCAAAACCCCTTTTACCAAGCTGCATTTGGTCGAACTGATCCCAGTTGTTTAAGTCAACATGAATATCGCCAAGGGCCAGTTCGATCTCTTTGTCGTCGCAGGGGGTGTCCGCCGGACCATCGGCGGCCCCGGTGCGCAGCCGGGTAAAGATGTCCAGCGCCCGTTCCAGGTTGTCCCTGCCGCCCATGATCTGGTAATGCCGGCCAAGGGCCAGTTCGATCTCTTTGTCGTCGCAGGGGGTGTCCGCCTGACCATCGGCGGCCCGGGTGCGCAGCCGGGTAAAGATGACCAGCGCCCGTTCCAGGTTGTCCCTGCCGCCCATGATCTGGTAATGCCGGCCAAGGGTTAACTCAATGTCCTTGTCATCGCAGGGGGTGTCCGCCTGACCATTGGCGGCCCAGGTGCGCAGCCGGGTAAAGATGTCCAGCCCCCGTCCCAGGTTGTCCCTGCCGCCCATGATCTGGTATAGCCGGCTAAGGGCCAGTTCGATCTCTTTGTCGTCGCAGGGGGTGTCCGCTTGACCATTGGCGGCCCGGGTGCGCAGCCGGGTAAAGATGTCCAGTGCCCGTTCCAGGTTGTCCCTGCCGCCCATGATCTGGTTTAGCCGGCCAAGGGCCAGTTCGATCTCTTTATCGTCGCAGGGGGTGTCCGCCTGACCATTGGCGGCCCGGGTGCGCAGCCGGGTTAAGATGTCCAGCGCCCGTTCCAGGTTGTCCCTGCCGCCCATGTTCTGGTAATGTCGGCCAAGGGTTAACTCAATGTCCTTGTCGTCGCAGGGGGTGTCCGCCTGACCATTGGCGGCCCGGGTGCGCAGCCGGGTAAAGATGTCCAGCGCCCGTTCCAGGTTGTCCCTGCCGCCCATGATCTGGTAATGCCGGCCAAGGGTTAACTCAATGTCCTTGTCGTCGCAGGGGGTGTCCGCCTGACCATTGGCGGCCCGGGTGCGCAGCCGGGTAAAGATGTCCAGCGCCCGTTCCAGGTTGTCCCTGCCGCCCATGATCTGGTAATGCCGGCCAAGGGTTAACTCAATGTCCTTGTCGTTGCAGGGGGTGTCCGCCTGACCATTGGCGGCCCGGGTGCGCAGCCGGGTAAAGATATCCAGCGCCCGTTCCAGGTTGTCCCTGCTGCCCATGATCTGGTAATGCCGGCCAAGGGCCAGTTCGATCTCTTTGTCGTCGCAGGGGGTGTCCGCCTGACCATTGGCGGCCCGGGTGCGCAGCCGGGTAAAGATATCCAGCGCCCGTTCCAGGTTGTCCCTGCTGCCCATGATCTGGTAATGCCGGCCAAGGGCCAGTTCGATCTCTTTGTCGTCGCAGGGGGTGTCCGCCTGACCATTGGCGGCCCGGGTGCGCAGCCGGGTAAAGATGTCCAGCGCCCGTTCCAGGTTGTCCCTGCCGCCTATGATCTGGTTTAGCCGGCCAAGGGCCAGTTCGATCTCTTTGTCGTCGCAGGGGGTGTCCGCCTGACCATTGGCGGCCCGGGTGCGCAGCCGGGTAAAGATGTCCAGCGCCCGTTCCAGGTTGTCCCTGCCGCCCATTATCTGGTTTAGCCGGCCAAGGGCCAGTCCATTAACTTTTACTTCTTTTTCATTTTTTGAGCGATTATAAAGCGTTTGAAAAATAGGCAGTGCTTCCGTGAGTCTGAACTTGGCCTGAAGCGCTCTGCCTTTTGCCATCAGAAATCCGTTATTTAATGGAATCTCGCTCTGCTCCAATGTTTCAAATATATGCAGACAATCATCAAAACGCCCTAACTGAAAGAGTGCTCTCACTTTTAACAGGTATGCACTTTGAGTGTCAGGCGGAGAAAGATTGGCACCCTGAGCCAATATCCTTTCTGTGATGTTGAGAGCTCGTTGTGGATTCTGTTTTAAGGATTGAAACCCCTCACGGAAACGCTGTTCATTACCCTGCTGTAGATAACATCCTCCTGGCTGAACATTGGATGGGTTTCGAAGGGACAATGCTTGAAGCCGCTGATGCAATCCGTGGCCCGCACGGTCATGGTTTGCCATCGACAAATCGGGCCGAGGGGCTGGTTGTCCTTGTGAGTGTTGTATGAATCCCACCTGTCTATGACCTGCCTGAGCATAATGTGACCTAAGTCCTTCTACGTACTGATGATCAAAGGAGGATATTTGAGGTTGATGGGGAGGCCAGCAAGGGAAATGGGAATCCATATAAGTAAATACCGATGATAGGTCGTAGTGGTTATTCACTGACTATCTCTGGCTCTATTGGTTCAATACAGTGGTATCGAAGATGGGGGGGCAAAGTTAGAGCCTTCCTATATATCAGGCTTGGCGAATATCTGCTGGAGATAAATTCATCGGGAGCAAATATTCAACACTGTCATTCGGCCCCGGTTCTGGCAGTTGCTTAAGGACATACGTCAGCCAGGCGTAAGGCTCCAGCCCATTCGCCTTGGCAGTTTCTACCAGGCTGTAGAGAATGGCACTTGCACGCACACCTTTGACACTATGGGCAAATAGCCAGTTCTTGCGGCCAAGCACAAAGGGTTTGATCACTCGCTCGGCAGCGTTGTTATCAATATCCAGCAAACAGATACACCTTCAGTTGAGATGTATGGGTTATCATGCTGTTTCCACAATCCTGAGCACTTTATGCAACAAATCAGCATCAAATCCCGGCTCAAGTTCAATGCGATACCCTTTGGGTGTTGATAGAGTCAAGCAGACTCCAGGATTGGCTCGAACGGGTTGGTCTTCTATCACTTGCACCTGAACCAGCCCCGCAGGCCTGGAATCGTTTGCCACCTGTACGGCTTCAGGGAAATGGACGCAAACTTTCATTAAACGTAACTGTTCAGCACCCCCACATAAATCTGGAATTTTCTGATTTTTATACCATCCTCTTAAGCACCATTTTTCCACAATATTCGCCAGCATGATTCCAGAACTACCCGCAACTATGTCGGCTGAGATTCTCTTGAAAGAGAATGCAGAGCTGCGGATGAGAGTTGCCTGTCTGGAAGAGCGATGTCGAGAATTGGAAGAAAAGGTTGGCAAGAACAGTCAAAACAGCAGCAAGCCGCCATCGTCTGATGGTTATCAAAAACCTTGTAAAAACAGTAATTCTCCAGATCATTCTGACGACCTTTCCGCAGATAAAGGTACCGATCCATCGGATGAAAAACCCAATCCTAAAAGTCTGAGACAGTCTTCTGGTAATAAAGCCGGTGGAAAGAAAGGGCATCAGGGCACTTGTCTTAAACAGGTCGATATCCCTGACTATATTGAGTACCTTCCGGTTAAAGAATGCAATAAATGTCAGGCGTCTCTTCTTGATAGTGAGCCGGTCAAATATATTGAACGACAGGTGTTTGAACCAGGGAGACCGGGTGAATTTGAAGTAACGGCCCATAGAGCTGAAGTAAAAATCTGCACTTGTGGTTGTCGGAATCAGGCTGAATTCCCGGAAGGTGTTACCGCTGCCGCACAATATGGCTCAGCCACACAGGCTATGGCCGTCTATCTTAACCAATACCATTTCCTGCCTTTTAAGCGCGTGTCAGAGTATTTTAATACTCTCTATAAAATGAGTGTAAGTGCAGGCACTGTCGCCAATTTTGTGGCCAGAACCTATGAAAATCTGGCTTCTACTGAAGAGGTTATTCGTGACGCCTTGCGGGAATCGTCTGTTGCCGGAGCCGATGAAACGGGTATGCGGGCCGAGGGCTCTTTGCACTGGCTACACGTTATGCGGGATGAACAATGGACGCTCTACTACTTGTCTGAAAAGCGAGGTCGTGAGGCCATGGACACGATGGGCATACTGCTAACATTTGCAGGCGTTCTGGTTCATGATCATTGGAAATCCTATTTTGCATATGCGGCAACTCACGTACTTTGCAATGCCCATCACCTGAGGGAGCTTTTGGGTGTTGTTGATAGGGACAGCAATCAACTGGCGTTGCGATTGATGAAGCTACTGAGGCTTTCCTGGCATTACTGCAAGGGCTTTAAGACCATAGGTATGCTACAGATGCCAAGTGTTGTCTGTGAACGAATCGAGAAGATTTATGACCGGTTGCTTCAGCGGGCTCTAATGAAAGAAGTCGTCTATATGGAGAAGCAACGAGAGGAGCTTAAGCGCAAGAAAGTCAAGAATACTAAAGCTTACAATCTCTTCAAACGACTCACTGAGTTCAAGGCTGAGACACTGCGCTTCATGTCAGATTTTACCATTCCCTTCGATAACAATGGCAGTGAGCGGGATGTTCGAATGGCCAAGTTAAAGCAGAAAATCTCAGGCTGCTTCAGGAGTGCAGACGGTGGTTCTATGTTTGCACGGATTCGCAGCTATTTGTCGTCTGCCAGAAAACAGGGAATGGACATATATCAATCACTTCATAGAGCTGTTCGGAATTACTGTAATATGCCTTTGCTCAGTGCTGAATAGTTACCATTAAACAAAGAGAAAAGATCAAGTGATAATGATTCTCATTTATACTTATTTTTTGTCTCTCTGTTGGAGCAAAAAGGCAATCTAATAAGGCTCTATTTTGATTACGAACTGCTCTACAGTGAAAACTGACTGTAGGTCACGAAAAACAAGGATTGAGCAACATTACCGGACAATATGCTGACAACCTTTGTAGATAAAGGGCTTCAGCAATGTTCAACCCAGTAGCAGTCTGAAATCCTACAAGAGCCTCTAATAATTACCTTCAGCCATTGGTTTGATTGTCATCAAACTCCCTGGTATTTCTCTCAGAGATTTTTTTCTTTTTGCGTTTGTTTTTTTTACGAGCTTTACGCATATCCAGCGATTTATCTTCACCTTTTCTTGAGTTTGATCGGTCAATGTAAGACTTATGGTTTGTTGAAGCAGCGCTGGCACTGCCATCATTTTTACCGGGACTGTCATCATTGCCTTGACCGTAGTCAAGATGGGGAGAGGATGATGGGTCAACTCTGTAACCTGAACTCACGATCTGGCCTCCTTGCTCAATCATGTTTAATGAGTTCCTTAAAGTTTACACAACGAAATAGCGTAATTCTGCCCCTATATGACTTATGATTGAAGCGGTCACGCCCTGATGAGAGATGGGAGCCTGTCTTTCAACCAGGACGGCATCAATAACCTTGCCTTGATTCTCGGCAAGGCTGGATAGACGGAGATTAACCAAAGCGGCCTCTACGGCCGTCATTCCCGGGTTGAATGCTGCATTCTCAGCATATCTACCAGAAACTATATCTCCATTATCTATAAGAAGAGCTATGCCTGAGTGACAACCGGAATAAGGCGCATAACTCCTCCGGGCTGCTTCAGTTGCTGCGTTGACCAGCTTGTCGACAGGATTCGGACTTTCAAATGAGAGCTGTGATGGGCTCATCAGTCGAGTGCTTTGTTTCAGATCTCCGGGACCAAAAGCATCGGGAAGCAGGTTTGAGATTCTGTATTGCCGCTGTTGGCCACTATCGAGTGGACTGACCAGGATATCCATCTGGTTGATCCCATGGAGTTCGTTCATAAACTGTCGGCAGTGACCACAGGGGGCTTCATTGACTATCAGACGGCACAGTCGGGTTTCACCCTGATGCCAGGCATTACAGATGGCTGCCTGTTCGGCATGAATGGTCATTTTTAATGGTTGCCCTGCTGTTTCCAGGTTTGCACCCAGATAGACAGGACCTTGTCCTTCTGAGCGAAAGCCTTCCACAATCGCACCAACGGAAAAGTGTGAAATCGGGCAGGTACTCATGGATGCCGCAAGCGGAAACAGTGCCTTCAGAAGATTCTCAGATGTCAACTCCATCAGGCCCTTAAGCTCATTTACTTGTTCTGGCTCAAGTCGGCCCTGCTGGTGGACCAATTGTTGCAGAATATCAGCAGCATTAACCGGGAATTGAGCCAGTTGATCCTGAAAAGCCTTGTGATTCATAGTGTTACTCCCATGGCAGGGTTCAATGCTGTTTATGTCTCTTTATGTACTATGGAAACGGAGAAATTGCCATCGCTCTTTGTTCAATGCTGTCGATCTGCGATATCTTCATTAATAGGAATAACGCTTATTGCGTCTGAAATGGAGATTGAAAACACTATGTCGCCATTTTGTCTGGAAGTTTCTTGTGAAAACAGCCGTGAATAAAAGGGCAAAACCCATCGTTATTTTTGATTCCGGTGTTGGCGGCCTCAGTATCTATCAGGAAATAAAGCAGGTTTTACCCCATGCTCCGGTGGTTTACTGTTCTGATATTCATGGTTTTCCTTATGGTCCCAAGCCTGAGGTGGAGGTGATTGAGCGGACCAGCCTCTGTCTAAATGCTGTGGCCGAACAGTTTGATCCTTCGCTGGCCGTCATTGCCTGTAATACGGCCAGTACGATCTCTCTGCCCAGAGTACGTGAAGAACTGGATTTTCCCGTTGTTGGCGTGGTTCCGGCCATCAAGACGGCCAGTGAGTACTCTGAAAAACGATGCATCGGCCTTCTGGCGACACCGGGCACCATTGCCCGCCGCTATACGGATCAGCTGATTGATGATTTTGCCGGGGACTGTCATGTGATTCGAGTCGGCTCCAGCGAGCTGGTGCAGATGGCTGAACAGTACCTTCGGGGTGAGCCGGTTTCAGAGCGTGATTTGCGAAAGATTCTTGCCCCCTTTCTTGAGGGAGAGTTGGTGCCGGATGCGGTAGTGCTTGGCTGTACACATTTCCCTCTGCTGAGAGAGGCTTTGCAACAGCTGTCTGCAGATATTCATTGGATCGACTCAGGCGCTGCCATTGCCCGCAGGGTTGTCAGCCTGTTGGGGCCGAATGCTTTTCCAGCAGATTCAGCACCGCAAGATTACTTTATGCACACCGGGCAGGCTGAGCAGGTCAGCGCCCTGGTTCCGGCTTTGGAGAACATGGGGTTTGCTATTGTGAGGTATTTGCTGGTGGAGCCAAAAGGCGTGACGCCACACTCACATGATGAAACATGATGAATGTGGCGACAATACTCTCAATCATTCAAGTGATCGTACTTCATAAAAGTGACTGCTTTCAGTTCAGCAAGCCCTCTGGCGCTGACTAAATCGGAGAAAGATTGGCATAGGCCATCATCAGCCATTTAGCGCCTTCAGAGTCAAAATTGACCTGAACCCGGGCCTGATTGCCATCACCTTCATAATTAATAACAACACCTTCGCCAAATACGTTGTGATGGACGCGCTGGCCGAGTGACAGTCCATGATCAGGCGATGCGGGTGCCATGCGGGTTACGACCGGTCGGGTAATGGTGCCCCCAAGGCGAACCTCCTGAAGCAACTCACCGGGGATCTCCCGAATAAATCGGGAAGGACGGTTCATGGTTTCACTGCCATACAGGCGTCGGCTTTCCGCATACGTCAGATACAGGGTTTCCATGGCACGGGTTATGCCCACATAACAAAGCCGACGCTCTTCCTCCAGGTTGCCTTCATCCAGTGACATTTTGTGGGGGAATAACCCCTCTTCCATACCGGCCAGAAAGACCAGGGGAAACTCAAGACCTTTTGCCGAGTGCAGTGTCATCATTTGCACGCTGTCCTGGAATTGATCTGCCTGATTGGTGCCCGATTCCAGCGCCGCATGGGCCAGGAACGCATCCAGAGGGGTTATGGCTTCGGTTTTTTCAGCCTGATCTGCATTCGGATCTCCATCAAGAAATAGCTCATCCATATCAAACTGACGACAGGCGTTAACCAGTTCCTCGAGGTTTTCTACCCGAGCCTGACCTTTCTCCCCCTTCTCTTTACTGTGGTGGTCAATCAGCCCACTCATGGTGACAACGTGATCAGAAAGTTCGCCAAGATCCAGTGTTTCACCGGCACGGTTCATTGACTCGATCAGCTCGACAAAGGCCGCCATGGATTTACCCGCCTTGCCACCAACTGCAGACGATGCCACGAGGTTTTTCAGGGCCTGCCAGAGTGAAATCCCCTGGCTTCGAGCAGCCTCTCTGAGCTTTTCTACCGTTTTTTCCCCAATGCCCCGGGTCGGAATATTGATAACCCGCTCCACAGAGGTGTCGTCATTGGGAGAACTGACCAGACGGAGATAGGCCAGGGCATTTTTGATTTCTGCTCGCTCAAAGAAACGCTGTCCACCGTAGATTCGATAGGGGATCGCAGCCCTGAGCATCGCTTCTTCAAGAATACGGGATTGAGCGTTGGATCGATAAAGGATGGCGATATCACTGCGGGCCATGCCGTTGGAAATGGCATCTTTAATCCGGTCTGTGATAAATCGGGCTTCGTCCATTTCGTTAAAACCAGCGTACAGGTGCACTGGCTCACCTTTATCGCCGTCGGTGCGCAGCTCTTTTCCTAAACGATCCGGGTTGTTGGCAATAACGGCATTGGCTGCCTGGAGGATATTGCCGGTAGAGCGGTAATTCTGTTCCAGTTTGATGGTCTGGGCATTGGGGAAGTCATGTGTAAACTGACGTATATTCTCAATTCTGGCCCCGCGCCAGCCGTAAATCGATTGGTCATCATCGCCAACCACCATCAGTTTATCCTGGTCTCCGGCCAGAAGTCGTAGCCAGGCGTACTGCACGGCGTTGGTATCCTGAAACTCATCCACCAGAATATAGCGAAAACGCTCACGGTAATGCTGGAGAATATCTGCTCGCTTCAGTAATAGCTCATGCGCGCGCAGCAGCAGTTCTCCGAAGTCGACCACTCCGGCTTGCTCGCAGTAGTCATGGTAGCGGCGATAAACATCCACCATGGTTCGTTCAAATGGGTCATAGCCAGGATCAATGTAATCAGGACGGAGCCCTTCATCTTTCTTGCTGTTAATAAACCATTGGGCCTGTCGTGGAGGCCATTTTTGTTCATCCAGCTGCATGGCTTTCATGATCCGTTTGAGTACGCGCAGCTGATCATCACTGTCCAGAATCTGAAAGTTTTCCGGTAGCCCTGTTTCCTTCCAGTGTGCCCGGAGAAGGCGATGGGAAAGGCCGTGAAAAGTGCCGACCCACATTCCCCTTGGGGCGATGCCCAGCAGTTCCTCAATACGAGAACGCATCTCAGCTGCCGCCTTGTTGGTGAAGGTGACGGCCATCACTGAATAGGCTGACATGGCTTCAGCCTGAACCAGCCAGGCGATCCGATGAACCAAAACGCGGGTTTTACCACTACCGGCACCTGCCAGTACCAGCATAGAGCTGACGGGAGCTGCAACAGCACTGCGCTGCGCATCATTCAGTGAGTCAAGTATTGAGGTTACGTCCATAGATGTCTTTCAGTCAGAGTTCGGTTACCCCTTGTGATGGGGAAGTATATACAAGAACAGTGAGAGTTTAACGGAACTGCGCGGCTAAGTTACCGTTAATGGTTGAATCAGCTAAACTCCCATAAAATCTACGTTGTAGGGGAGTGATATGCAATCTGAACTCTTCCAGAATTTTATTGATTCCATTTCAACATTAACCAGTGAACAGCGAGACATTCTTAACAACTCGCTCCTTAGTACTCAAATAGAGGTTACCGAGGTAGTAGAAACCACTGACTCTGAACCTGTTTACAGTGAATCTATACCCAATAACGATAATGCAACACCTGACGTAGAAAAGAGCATACTTGCCCAATTTGCCGAAAACCCCAGGTGCCCCAAATGCAAAAGCCATAGCGTTGGTCGCTGGGGCATACGAAATGGCCGACAGCGCTACCACTGCAAGACTTGCGACTCAACGTTTAACGCCTTTAGTGGAACGCCTTTGGCAAGGCTCAGGCACCCTGAAAAATGGAACAAGTACCTCGCAGGTATGACTCACTCTATGGTCTTGCGACCAGCTGCTGCTGAGAATGCCATTGACTTGAAAACTGCGTTCCGCTGGCGTCACCGCTTTCTTGAAGTGATTAATAATGATCAAGCAGAAGAGCTTTGTGGCATTACTGAGCTTGATGAAACATTTTTCCGTGAATCCTTCAAAGGGCAAAGAGAAGGCCTTCCACGGCCAACCCGAAAGCGGGGTAATGATCCCAACAAAGCCCGAAAAGTCCCGGTAATGGTGGCTCGGGACCGTAATCGAAATACCGTTGACGGTGTATTAGAAAACGAAAGTGCTAATGAATTGTGCAGGCATTTAAATGGCCGCATATCGATACAGGCCACGGTCTGTGCGGATGCACACCTCGCTCACGAAAAACTTGCTGACAAGCTTGGATTTGTCTTCAAGGAGCTGGTGACATCAGCAGGTCAACATGTTGTTGAAGGCATCTACCACATCCAGACTGTAAATTCTTATCACAGTCATTTAAAACGCTGGATTGGCGGCGTATTCCAAGGGGTTGCAACTCGTTACCTTCCCCATTATCTGGCCTGGAGGCGAGAACTGACGGCAGCAAAAAAATTAACTGTTGGCCGGTTGATCAGCAGAATTACTGAACATTGGTGCTTCCAACCATTAACGGTAACTTAGCCTCTAAAGCTGATTTAATGCTTGTACCCATAAGGCAAAGCAATCTTATAGGTATGCAGAATGGCGAAGCTCTTTTAATGAAGATTCTGGTCGATAGTTAAATCTTTTCTTTCAGAATCAGTCCTGATTTCTAATTCACCCACTCCACTCACAAGCCAAAGTCTCCGCCTGCTTCAAAACCAGTTCAACCGCCGCCGCCGCTCCATCCGGTGGATACTTGTACTTCTGCAAAGTCCGCCGAACCAGAATCTTCAACCGTGCCCGCACACTATCCCGCACCTGCCAGTCAATGGTGGTGGATTTGCGCAGCTTGTCGGTGATCTCAACGGCAATCTTTTTGAGAATCTCATCACCCAGTTCCCGAACGGCGCTTTCGTTATTGGCCAGGGCATCATAAAACGCCACTTCATCCGGGTTCAGGCCAAGCTCCGCTTCCCGGCTCATTTCTGCCTGAAAGTCTTTGGCCATCTGGATCAGTTCTTCAATCACCTGCGCGGTTTCAATGGCCCGGTTATTGTATTTGCGTAGAGTGGCCTGCAACCGTTCAGAGAATTTTTTCTCCTGCACCACATTATTACGAGTCTTGGCGCGGATATCGTCTTTCAGCAGCTTTTCCAGTAACTCTACGGCCAGATTCCTGTGAGGCATCCGCCTTACATCATCCAGAAACTCATCGGACAACAACCCGATATTGGGTTTCTCCAGTCCACACAGCGCAAACACATCGGCTACGCCTTCCGCCACAATGGCATTATCCAAAATCTGCTTCAGGGCAGATTGCTGTTCCTCCCGGCTGCGTTTTTTATCCACCGTGGTGAATTTATTAATGGCCGCCTTCACCGCCGAGAAAAACGCCAGTTCAAGCCGCAGCTCTTTGGCTTCATCCAGAGTGCTGCACAGGGAGTATGCCTTGTTAGCCGCCAGAACCAAATCCATCAGTCGCTTCTTGCCATCTTTCAAACTCAGCACATAGTTGGCCGCAGGCACTAACAGCTCTCGGGCTCTGGTTTCAAAGCCGCTGATATCCAGCCCTTCACCCTGTGGAGTTTTGGCAAACAGGCCACGCAGCGCATCCATTTTTTCTGCCAACACGGCATAGGCTTCTTCGGATCTTAAGGTCGGCTCACCCTTGCCACGGGCATCGGTGTAATCTTTCAGCGCCGCCTTCAGCTCATTGGCAATGCCGATGTAATCCACCACCAGCCCACCGGGCTTGTTTTTAAACACCCGGTTCACCCGGGCAATGGCCTGCATCAGGTTATGGCCCTTCATGGGCTTGTCCACATACATGGTGTGGCAGCAGGGCGCATCAAAACCGGTCAGCCACATATCCCGCACAATCACCAGCTTCATCGGATCGTTTACATCCTTAAAGCGTTTCTCCAGCCGTTTCTTGGTCTTCTTGCTGTAAATATGGGGCTGCAACAGAGGCTTATCGGAGGCGGAACCGGTCATCACAATCTTGATCACGCCTTTTTCCGGATCAGGGTCGTGCCATTCGGGGCGCAGCTCCACAATCTCGTTATAAAGGTGGGCACAGATATCCCGGCTCATGCCGACAATCATCCCCTTGCCATCCATGCTCTCATTGCGGGATTCAAAATGCGCCACCAAATCCGCCGCCACCTGTTTCAGCCGGGGCGTAGCACCCACCAGCTTTTCTAACCGGCTCCACTCGCCCTTGGTCTTTTCCCGGAGGTTGATATCTTCCTCATCTTCCACCACCTCATCCACCTGCTCAGAGAGCTGCTGGATTTCAGCGTGGTTCAAATCCAGCTTGGCCAGGCGGGATTCATAATAGATGGGCACCGTCGCACCATCCTCAACGGCATCCTGAATATCATAAATGGAGACATACTCCCCAAACACCGAGCGGGTATCCTTGTCCTCCTGGGAGATGGGCGTGCCGGTAAAGCCAATAAACGACGCATTCTTCAAAGCGTCCCGCATATGCTTGGCATAGCCAAACTTGTACTGGCCTTCTTTGGTTAATACCGCCTTCAGCCCATACTGACTGCGGTGGGCCTCATCGGAAATCACCACAATATTATGGCGACCATTTAACAGCGGATGGTGGCTTTCACCGTCCTGCAGGGCAAACTTCTGCACCGTGGTAAAGATAATGCCGCCGGACTCCCTTTCCGCCAGTAACTGACGCAACGCTTCCCGGTCATTGGCCTGCACCGGTGTCTGCTTTAACAGTTCCTGGGCACTGCTGAAGGTGTTAAAAAGCTGACCATCCAGATCATTCCGATCCGTCACCACCACCAGCGTCGGGTTATTCATGGCCGGTTGTTGCAGCAACATACCGGCATAGCAGCACATGGAGATACTCTTGCCGGAACCCTGGGTATGCCAGACCACACCGGCCTTTTTACTGCCGGGCAAAATACGACCACCCCGACACGTCTCCGAGGCTGGTTCCCCCAGCTGTTCCTGTGCTGCCAGCACTGTTGCCCGAACCGCTTCCCGCACCGCATGGAACTGGTGATAACCGGCAATCTTCTTGATGGTGCGTTCGCCATCACTCTCAAACAGCACAAAGTAGCGAATGTAATCCAGAAACAGAGTCCGGTCGAAAAAGCCCCGTACCAGCGTTTCCAACTGCCATTCCAACACTGGCCGGTCTTCTTCATTTTGGATGGTACGCCAGGGCATAAAGCGTTCCTGGTCCGCAGTTAGGGAACCCACCCGGGCGGTATAACCATCACTGATCACCAGCGCCTCATTAAAAATAAACAGGTCGCTGATTTCATCCTTATACGTTTGCAGCTGGTTAAAGGCATCCCAGATATCCACATTCTCATCACCGGGGCTTTTCAGCTCCAGCACCGCAAAGGGGATGCCATTAATAAAGCAGACAATATCCGGGCGTCGAGGGCTCTTGGTGCCGGTCAGTGTGAACTGGTTCACCGCCACAAACCGGTTATTGGCGACCGATTCAAAATCTACCAGAAAGGCATGGTCGTTTACCCACTGCTCATCATCGCCTTTGTAGTACACCGGCACACCATCCAGCAGCAGCTTGTGAAAGTGGCGGTTATTGGTGATCAGGTCAAGACTTTCGGGTTTGGTCAGCGTTGCCCAAACCTGCTCAAAGCAACCTGAAGGGAGATGAGGGTTTAATTGGGTAAAGGCTTTTTCCAGGTCTGGCTTGAGCAATACGTCCTGATAATTGCTGCGCATGGGGGTTGAGCCATCAGGTGCAATATCAGGGCCGTGCAGGACTTCCCAGCCAGCCGTGCGGAACCACTCTAAACAGAGTTGTTCCAATTGGTCTTCCGTGATCATGCTACGTCCTCATGTTCAACCGTTTCTACAACCGGGTTATTCCAACAACCATCACTTGTTGAATCAAAGAAAACCAGCTTATCTAAATTAAGGGCTTTTAACTTTTGTTCAATTTTTCCACACAGCACATCGTCATCACCGTATATTGCAACAGCTATTTTTTTTACGGTTGATTTTCCTATTTGATTGATGATGTGTTGATCTTGGTCACCAAAACCCCAGCCGTACACAACTAGTGTATCTTCCAATGATGGTAATACTTCAAAGAAAACACGCTCAAAATAATTACAACTAGAAATAGCCTCACGCTTGTTCTCTTCTGTACCTTCACAGATAAAAGCAGGAGAAATATTATCAGCTTCCCACTCGCTCAAAATAGCTTCTAATAAACTATCGTTCCTTCCTGTGTGTATTTTACGCTCGCCAGAAAACCCCTCTCTGCGCAACACTATATTACCATCTCAAGTTACGCACCTTGCTGAAAATCAGCCATTATTGGTGGCATGAAAAATGATCTCATAGAACTTTATTCTGACTACCTGTTGTCGTCGTCTGGGAAGACCACTGCAACGGGAGTGTCAGAGCTTTTGGATAATGTCTACAGTCATGACCAATTCACCCGATTGCTTTCAAACAATGAGTTTACCAGTCGTGACTTATGGCTTTACGTTAAACCCGTCGTGCGACAGGTTGAGTGCAGTGATGGGGTTTTGATCTTTGACGATACGATTCAGGAAAAGCAGTTCAGCAAAGAGAATGCCCTGAACACCTGGCATTTTGATCATACAAAAAATCGCACCGTGAAAGGTATAAATCTGCTCAATGCACACTACCATGCCGGAGATGCGTCGATTCCTGTCGCCTATAAATTGATCGAGAAAACCATCCTGTACACCGACTTGAAGACAAAAAAGGTAAGACGATATGCAGAGCAAACCAAAAATGAAATGATGCGGGAGATGCTGATGATTTGCTGCCATAACCAGCTTATGTTCCGCTATGTCCTTGCAGATAGCTGGTTTTGCTCAAACGACAATATGATGTTTATTCGACACGACTGTAATAAACATTTCCTGATGGCGATGAAGTCAAACCGCAAGGTATCCCTCAGTCTGGACGACAAATTACAAGGCCGTTCACAGCGTATAGATACTGTTGATTTTTCAGAAGATAAGCCTGTACAAGGGTGGATAGCAGGTGTCGATTTCCCTGTTCTGCTATACCGTCAGGTCTTTAAAAACAAAGACGGAAGCACAGGCATTCTCTATCTGGTTTGCAGCGATCTTGACTGTGATGCCGAGACTCTCAAGGCAATCTACGAGAAACGGTGGAAAGTCGAGGTCTTCCATAAAACGCTGAAATCGAATGCGTCAATGGCCAAGTCACCGGCGCATACTGTGAGAACACAGAGTAATCATATCTTTCTTTCAATTTACTCAGCCTTCAGGTTGGAAGTATTGTCATTGAAAGTAAATCTGAATCACTTTCAGCTCAGAGCCAAAATCTATATGGCAGGGCTGAAAGCTTCGTTGGGGCAGCTGAGAGAGCTGTTAGCTGCGTAACTTCAGTTACCATGAGGATAAAAATATAATGTTGCTCTTTTGGCTTTATAAGGGATTCGAAGATTTCTCCAATCATTTCTAAATTCTGACCGATGGAAACAATCTTTAAACCAAGTGCCTAACTCTCTATTTCCGTATTGAGCAGCCCAATAAACGATAAGGTCATAGTTTAGTGATATAACCGTCTCGAAGCTCTGCATAAACTTGTAGATGCTTTGCAAGTGCAGACGGGCATCATCATATTTAACGTGTGTTTCTCGTACCGTGGAAATAAGTGCATTTCTGACCTTTTCATATGCTATTTCCACTTCACCTCTTGGTAGATCAAGAGCTTCATTGACAAGTTTGGCTTGCCATAATCGACGCAGAACCAGTTCAAAGTCATTGACACCGAACTTTTCAAATACCGCTTGAACGTTCTCGGTTAAATATCCAAGTTCAACAGACTTCTCATATAGAGATTCATATTTAAAACACTCGTGAACGGCAATACTGGAGCCATTTCCAAGCAGAAGTGAACCTTGATGAAACTCTTCTTTGATTTCATTCCAATTAAGTATTTCAGCCATATACGGCTTCCTTCACTTCATCTTTAACTGAGATTTCGCCGGAGAGGAGCTTGGGGAGAAGGGTGTCTCTTGTGTATTCAAGCGCCCTGCTTTCTTCGATATTCTTTTCCCACTTAGAAATTAAACTAGAAATATTCTTTTCAAAATTTTTCAGTATATTTTCTGCTGGATTAATTACCCTGTGCTCAGAAACAAGTGATTTATTTAGATTTTGTTGAGCAGAGCCTGATGCCTTGCTGGCCAAATCCTCAATAGACCTTCTTGCAGATAAGAAAATGTATGTACTGTAATTCTGTTTAGGTATTAGCGCGCAGCATGCCTGATTAGCCGCCATTTCTTGTGAAATAAGGCAAACTTGGCCAGCAGTAGCACCGTACATTGCAACAATAGTTGAATGCTTTGGCCACAACTTTGCAGTACTTTTCTGAAGCCCTAATTCTGTTATTTTTTCTTTAGTATCTAAAACAACGGTGTTTGTCAACATAGTTGTCGCCTCAACTTAAGCGGCTTTGCTTAGTTGATCATCAGCAGGTCTGTCGGGATTCAACCAGACTTCATCAGCCAGATCCCAGTTCCTTGTTGACCTCTTTCCCCAGCGCTCTGGGTGACGTTCTTTGGCTTGTTCATAAACCTTTCTGCGGTTAGCCATAAGCACCTTGGTTTCACCACGATGCCTTTGCCCGGGTGTCAGAAATTTCAGCCCACTGTGCTTGTGCTCTTCGTTGTACCATTGGGCAAAACCATGCACCCAGCTACGTGCTGCTTCAAGATCAGCAAATGGCGTGCGCGGATAACCAGGGCGGTATTTCAGGGTTCTGAATATGGCCTCGGAAAAGGGGTTATCATCACTGACCCGGGGACGACTGAATGAGCTCACGACCCCAAGACGCTGCAGTGTTGACAGCATAGTGCCACCCTTCATGGGACTACCATTATCTGAGTGCAGAACCAGTGGCCACTCCAAGGCTGCAATTCCCTGTTTGATACAGGCTTTAGTGATCATTTCTGATGCATGCTCAGCTGATTCGGTTTCATGAATTTCCCATGTAACAATCATACGACTAAAGATGTCTATCACCAGGTACAGGTAATAAAACTGCCCCCGTATCGGAGAGCGCAGATAGGTAATATCCCAGGACCAGACCTGGTTGGGTCCGGTAGCACACCAGGACGTTGGCTTATACCTGTTTGGCTTGGCAGCACTGCCCCGATGATGCTGTTGCCCTGTTTCCTCCAACACCCGGTAAAATGTCCTTTCAGACCCCATATAGAGACCTTCATCTAACAATGTGGGCACAATCTGGCTGGGCGGAAGGCTTTTGAACCGCTCGCTGTTACAGACGTCAACAATCGCCTGTCGCTCAGCTTCAGAAAACTTGTTAACCGGTTCTGGCCTGTCAGCATTTTTGCGATTATCTGCGCGCACGTCATCACCCTGCATCCAGCGTTGTACAGTTCTTTCTGTAAGACCAAGGGCTTTGCAGGCTTTTGACTGACGAGCCCCATCTTTAACTGCCTGTTTAATCAGGCTAACAGCATTTTGTCGATCCGGGAGAGAGACTAATCGTCCTCTGGCGCCCCCCAGATCTCTTGGGCCTTTTTTGTGAGTACCAGCAAGGCAGCAGTTTCTGCTAACGCCTTGTCCTTGCGATTGAGTTCACGCTCAAGCTTTTTGATGGTTTTCTTATCTTTTTTGTGTTCGTCAGACAGCGCCTTACGCTGTTTTGACTGACTTTCAGGCTGGACAGAAACACTGTTAATAAAGGCAGCCTTCCACTGCTGAATTTGTTCAGCAAACAGACCTTTTTTACGACAGTATTCAGCCATTTCTGCTTCATTTAACGCAGCCGTTTCAATGATTACGGCTAACTTGTTTTCAGTTGTCCATTGATCTGGATTCTTTCCGTCGCCCGGCACAGGCACTCCTTTAGATACTGCTTTCTTTCGCCAAGTGTACAGGGTCACATCAGAGATACCAGTCTCACGTACCAACTGCGAAACTGGCACATTATTGGGTGGCATCATCTTCTGAATGATGGACTCTTTGAACTCTTCTGAATAGCGGGCCATTGATTACTCATAGACCGCCCCCTGTTGAGATTTCTAATTTCAGGAGAGGCGACAACTATGCTGACACAGGGGGACAATTGGATTGCGAACTTCGCCAGACGAAAGCCACTTTATATTACCACCCCAATATAAAGCTTCACTTCGCTTTGGCGTTCCTCCAGCTTCTACACGAATACAGCAGTCCTGAAGCCTTGAAATATTCCACCCCACCGGAATCTCACCCAACTCTGAATCCTGCATAGCAGAAGGAAACAGTGCAGCCGTTCGAGCAAGCTCGGCGTAGGCTTCAGGCTGTTCGGTTTGCAGGGTGTTCAGGCTTGCCTCGTCTCGGGCGGAGATGGCGCACATGGCTGCCCGTTCGGCTTCTTCGGCACTGCCGCCTGCTGCCAATACCGATAGTTTGGCTTTTACCGGATCGAAATCGACAAACCAGCTTTTGAAGAGGGCTTGGGCGATGGTTTCTAGGGTTTGGTTGGCCTTATTGTTGACTTCGATTTTATGCGTAAATGAATTCAGGACTTTGTTAATAACCAATCTTTCCTCTTTTGGAGGGATTGGTAACCCAATGGAGTCCAGATTAGCTTTGTTTAGCTTTGGCTGAACAGCCCCAGTAATGTAAGGATTGATATCCAGTTTTGAAAAATAATATTCTAAATAATCAAGGATGCCTTCTTCTTTTTCAGCAAGTATGTGAGCATGATTATTTACCCAGAACTTCCCCTTAGCCTTAAAAGCAATTGGAGTATTCCGTGTTCGTAAGTTTTCACCATCCTCTGAAATAAGTAGATAGTTCTCGTCCAAAAACGCATCAGGCAATCATAATTAGATGTAATTTCTCAAAAAGTGCTGGAAGCAGGATAATTTCGGTCAGTCGTCTATCCTCTCACCATGGCTTTTCTAGAACACCAGCAGTTACAACCTGAAGATCTACTGAGATTCATCACTCAGCAGCAAGAGCAGATCATTCAGCTCAATGAGCAGATAGAATTGCTTGAAGCAGAGATTCGTCGTCTAAAAAAACTGCCCGCAAAGCCTGACATCAAACCAAACACCAAACCTCCCGATGATGACACCGGCAGCCCTGATGGAGATCCATCCGCTCCTGAGGGTAACGATGGAGCCAGCCCAGACACCTCGTCAAAGCAGAAGGTTAAGAAGCCCAACGAGAAAACCAGAAAGCAGCGTAAACAGCCCCGAAAGCCATCGGCGGAAAAATCCATACCCATTGCTGCCACTGATGTTCCGGAGGGATCAATCAGGAATGGAACCACCCCTTTTCATGTTCAGGAACTGACAATACAAACATCCAGTATTGAATATCTTTTAGAGCAATGGGTGACACCCGATGGACAAACCATTACGGCCAAACCGCCAGCCAGCCTTCATGGACATCATTACGGGCCAATGCTGCAGGCCTACGTTCTGCACCAGTATCATGGTTGCTCCGTTACCCAGCCAGAACTGCTGGACTGGCTATGGGACATTGGAATCTCTATTTCCAGCGGGGAACTCAGCCAGCTTCTGACGAAAGGACACGAGCAGTTCCATGCTGAGAAAGATGAGCTGTTGACTACAGGTATTCGCTGTTCAAGTTATATCCAGACAGACGACACGGGAACAAGGCATAAGGGGAAGAACGGTTACTGCACCATCATCAATAACGAGTCCTTTGCCTGGTTCGAGAGCACAGACAGCAAAAGCCGGGAAAATTTCGTAAGCCTACTGCACCGCCCATGGTCAACTTACACGTTCACCGACGATGCCTTGATCTATCTGGAAAAACTGGATTACCCCAAAAAGTGGCTACGCGTTCTTAATCCATACAGAGGCGTCACCTTCCTGAGCCATGAAGCCTGGGAAGAATGTATGAAAGACCTGAGACTAACTGGTAGACGGCGCCAGCAGGCCAGTGAAGCCATGATTTATGGCAGCCTGATACAGCATGGAGCAGGACATCTTACCACCTTCAGTGATGGGGCAAGGCAGTTCGACGTTTTCAAACACAGCCAGTGCTGGATACATGCAGAGCGAGGGCTGGCAAAAGTTCATCCGGTCAATGATCAGCAGGCCATGGCTCAGAAATGGCTTCGGACATGGTTCTGGGCCATTTACGATGACCTTAAAGACTTCAAGACAGAGCCAACTGAAAAAAAGGCAATAAAAGTACGACAGGGGTTCCAGGCGCTGATCCAAACCCAAACGTGCAGTGGGCTTCTTCAGGATGCTCTGTCAGGGTTGGCTGTAATCAAGGAAGAGCTATTACTGGTTCTGGATGACCCGAGCTTACCGCTGCACAACAACCTGAGCGAGAGTCAGATACGAGAATATGTTAAACGACGAAAGATCAGTAGTGGGACGCGAAGCGATTTGGGGCGGCAATGTCGCGACACCTTTGCCAGCCTGAAAAAAACGTGTCGCCTGTATGGTCTCTCTTTTTGGGATTATCTGAAAAGCCGACTAATGGGCGATGGGTTATTTCCGAGATTGAGTAACCTGATTGAGGAGGCTTCACGTCATCTTCCGTGTGGTGCTGCCAGCAGTTTTTGAGAAATTACAATTAGATTGTACGTGCGTTTTGATATTTCCTGAAATTCCAGAGAGCCGCAAAAACTCTTCCCTTTTTTTCTCTAATCTGGGACGGATATTGGAGAAAAACGCGAAAAGCAGGCAGAAAACATCCTCCCACCATGCTGGAAAGGTACTTTCATGTAGCGTGGAGGTGGCTATCAGGATGGTGCCGGGTGTCTGGCCAGAATCACCAGGTTGTAACAGACCACCGATAACCAGCAATGAGAATCAAAACGCTCAGAACCCTTGCAGTGGCAACGTGATAGCCCAAAACATCTCTTTAGCCACGAAATTCCCGCTTCAATACCTGCCCGGAAGCGAAAGAGCGTTTTATACACATACTGACTTTTAGTCATCTCTTCGACTTCAAGTCCGCGCTTCTTATTAAAAGCTACATCGCTGATTCCCATGGCCTTGGCTTTTTCCAAATTAGCGCGACACGCGTATCCGCCGTCACCGCTTGTCTGGCGAGGTACACGACCATAAATTTCTTTTTGTCTTTCCATCATCGGAATGAATTGGTCCGAATCCGCTGGGTTACCTTCCTCAATAACCAGGTCCAGGATCAATCGACTTTTTCCCTGAACCAGGTTCAGTTTATGGCCATACTGTACTTGCCGCCTGTCTTTTACGATGATATCCGTATGGGGTTCATACAGGCTAACCACTTTTTCCTGGGCTGGCACCTTTTCACCCTTAAAGACCCTGCGCTCTGTCTGGGAGACTATTGCATCCACCAGGGGTAACAGGTGATCCACATCGGCCTGCCACTTGTCGGCATCATCAGCCAGGAGACACTGCCCCTGCTGACGGGCGTTTGCTAGCGTGACAGTAGCTTCGATAAGTACCTTCCGGGATTTTCGGGTCAACTGCAGCAGTTTTTTATAATGCTGATGCCGCTCTTCTTTGCCAGCGTAGATGCATTTTCTGGCCGCATCTTTTACGGCTCGGTTGTGATGGGTATATTCATAAAGCGGTGTCGCTGTCAGTGTTTGTCCCCGTTCCAGCAGCCGACAAATTTCTTTAACGGAACTGGCTAAAAGATCACTGTCGCAAGGAGGTTTGATATCCGATTCGGTGACTGTGCTGTCAATAGCCACAGTGCGCCCTTTTTCAATACCCTGATCTTTAGCGGTCATTAGCTGACAGTTATTAATCCGTTCCCATGTAGATGCAGTAAGAAGGCTGATGAGCCCATGCAAACTGGAGCGACTGGGGCGCTGGTTTGGTTCGAGGCGACAAAAGTCTCGAAAGAGCATGGAGTCCATCAAAACAAACGACAAGTAGTCATAATCACAATTCAAATACTGTTTCAGGAGTGCCGCACGAAGAACGGATTCTGCTGATAGTCCGTTCCGCCCAGTGTTCTGTTTATCACCAGAACTTAAGTCCTCATAAATCCAGTCATTGAACTGTGGATGGGCGTCAAGCCATTGCGAGATACCGGAAAGCTGGGAGCAGATTTCATGAGGTACGTAATGGAGTTCCATACTACACTGCGGGTTGCGTTTTTTGCGCATTTGGAGTCCTCTGTTTTTGGCAATCCCTTATGTTTCTTGCTCTTGGGAAGTTTAGTCGCCAGATAGCAGTAGGGCTCCACTTAATTTTTCAGGATAAAATCTACAGTTTTCAATTGGTTGTGTTTTTGGACGAGAACTAGATAAGTGCCATCAAAAATATAGTCATCAATGTGGTCAACAATCCCGGAAGCACCATAATATGGATACTCACCCTGTCTTTTAGCTCGATCAAGGCTTTTTAATGGAATTCTTTTCGAATTGAGAAACTCAGCCACATCAGAAAGCTTTTTTACAGGCCAATCAGCACACATAACCTAACCCCTGCAAGTTCTTTTTCTCGACTTTAGAGTCTGTATAAAACGATAATTCGGTCAGCTTTTTATAGTGAAGCAAGCCGAAATCAGTGAACTGTTTTTCCAAGTTCGTTATTACTTCCGTTTTTTGCCTAAAAGCCTTTAGTTATGCTGCTTCTGAATTATCCGGTATTAACTGGTCGATCAGATCGCGAAAATTGAACTCATATTTTTGCTTATATCTGTTCCAGCCCTTGCGAATAGAGAACCTCGGAATAATTCCTGAAAGAGCAATTTTCATCATGCCTGCAGTGGTTGTATCCGGGCTTCTCCAGGGTATCCGAGAAATATTCAGACATGCCTGATTTTTACAAACGGTTAATAACTGCAATAATGCATAGCCTGCCATTTTCAAATGCATCCATCGAAGCAGTGTTCGCAATTTCTGCTGCCATAAATGGCAACAGCCAAAAGCATGTTTGAGTTGGTGAAACATTGGCTCTACCGGCCATCTCCGGGAATAGGCACGAAGCACCTCCAGTCCCTCAAGTTCCGGATTGGTCGAGATGAATATTCTGCTTTCGGTCAGACCTTTGTCATTTTCAAAGCGACTCCAGACGACGCGTACTTCACGACCTTTAAGGAATCTGGCGCGACAGATCAGGGTACGATAACGTATTTTGCGAAATTTGCCGTACATCCATACTGTTGCTTTTTCTTCCGGCAGTTTCTTAACCTGTTCTGTCGTCATCTTGATGCCGTACTTTTTTGGGCGCCCTCGCTTCTTTACGGTGGGTGCTGGCGGCAAAGCATAGAGGGCCCGATTTGAAGGTATCTGACCAACAACTTCTATGTTCATTTCCAGAGCTGGCTTTATCAGTGTCCAGTTCATATACCAGCAATCGGTTAGCAGGCGTAGCACTCGATCCTTCACTTCATTGCGTACCACCCTGAGCATGGCCACGGCAATTTTCAGTTTGCTGGTGTTACCTGAAGCTGGTGTCGGAAATGAGATCACCGGT
Source organism: Endozoicomonas sp. SCSIO W0465 (assembly GCF_023716865.1). NCBI lineage: Bacteria > Pseudomonadati > Pseudomonadota > Gammaproteobacteria > Oceanospirillales > Endozoicomonadaceae > Endozoicomonas > Endozoicomonas sp. SCSIO W0465. The sequence goes on along the minus strand of NZ_CP092417.1, from coordinate 7,117,890 downwards.
ATGGCGGTAAATACTTCATCTGCAGCCCGCTCAAATATGATGGCCAGGGAAACCCAACACTGCCCCCAGATGTACGTCGGCCGATTGCGTTTCTTGCTGTGTTGATGATGTGTACGACAAGCAGGGGCTTTGTCGGAAAACCGTTCGATTACCCAGTCATCAAGCCCCAGGACCACAGGTTGATTCTCAGGAGCTTTGGAGCAGACCAGACGGATCAAGTGGCGTGCCAAGTTCTTCCATTGCCACTTGCCCTGAGATAGCCAGTGGTGGTAGCTGCTCCACACACAATGAAAATCAATTGTTAACAACGCCTGTGTAACAAAGCCGTCGGCTGAAAGCATGCAACCGAACAGCAGTTCGCAGAACGTTGGTACTGCAGTTGATGATAGCGCTCCAGCAAGAAAGGTTGTATATGAAGCGAGCTCCCTGAGGATTACTTGATGATCTGAAGTGAGCATGGCAACCATCTCGAATTTCGTCATTGGGGATGGTTGCTTTTAGCAGATTATGCGCCGGAACTATTGTGCTCTTAAAACTCTAAAGTCGAGTTCTTTTTAATCTCCTCTTCTAATCGATCACTTTCTGAAAACTGCTCTTGAAGCAATCCAGTTAAACGAATCATCTTTTCAGCTAAGGGTTCACCGTCATCATCCTGCTCAGCAGCGCCGACATAACGCCCCGGCGTCAGAACAAAGTCGTGCTTCTGAATATCTTCAAGAGATGCGGCAAAACAAAAACCAGGCTTATCTTCGTAATCCTTACCTTCTTGCCAAGCGTGGAACATGTCAGCAATCGAGGCAATATCTTCCCGGGTGAAATCCCGCAATACCCGATCTTTCATAAAGCCCATATTACGGGCATCAATAAACAGCGTTTCGCCCCGACGATCCACTTGGCCGGAAATTGCTCCTGCATTTTCGGCACTTCCGCCATCCTTGGCGGTCGCATTTTTACCCTGCTTGTTCTTGGTCAGAAACCAGATGCAGGCAGGAATCTGCGTATTGGTAAACAACTGTCCCGGCAGTGCCACCATGCATTCCACCAGATCGGCCTCAATCAGCTTACGGCGAATCACCCCTTCATTATTGGTATTGGAACTCATGGAACCATTGGCCAGCAGCAGCGCCATCGAACCGTTGTCGTTCAAATGGTGGAGCATATGCTGCATCCAGCCAAAGTTGGCGTTGCCTTTGGGCGGTGTGCCGTATTGCCAGCGCACATCCTCTTCCAGCCGGGCATGCCACCAATCCTTGATATTGAACGGCGGGTTGGCCATCACAAAATCGGCGCGCAGGTCCGGATGCTGGTCATCCAGAAACGTGTCGGCGTTCTTTTTGCCAAAGTTAAAGTCGATGCCCCGAATCGCCATATTCATGGCCGCCAGCTTCCAGGTGGTGGGGTTGCTCTCCTGACCGTACACGGAGATATGCTTTTTCTGTTCGCTGGCATCGTAATGCCGCTCTTTGGCGTGCTCCTCAATAAACTTCTCACTGGAGACAAAGAAACCACCGGAGCCCATGGCCGGGTCATACACCCGCCCCTGAAAGGGTTGCAGCATTTCCACAATCAGGGTGACGATGCTTTTCGGCGTGTAGTACTGGCCACCCTGTTTGCCTTCCGCCAGGGCGAACTGGCCGAGGAAGTATTCATAAACGTGGCCAAGGATATCCTTGCTGTGCAGTTCCAGCTTTTCGCCCTGGTATTCCGGGTTGCGAAAGCTGGTGTCTGAAAAGCTGTTAATCAGGCCGATCAGCTTTTCGTTATCCAGCTGATAGTTGCTGATGCGGTTGAGAATGCCTTTCAGTTTGCTGTTGGCTTTTTCGATTTCATCCAGGGCATTGTCGATCAGCCAGGAGATGGAGCGCAGCTTAACGTCTTCCCCCTGTTCGTTCTGCCAGATCACCGAACCGATGGCCAGGGTGGCGGTGTCTTTCAGTGTGCTCCAGCGGGCATGCTTCGGCACCCAGAAGATGTTTTTCTCCTGGTAGTAGTCGAGAATTTCCAGCTCATCGGCAATGGCTTGCTGGTAATCTTCGTCGGAATCGAAATCGTCCCGGGGCAGGTAGTAGATATTGTCATCGTCGTTTTTCTGAAAGAGAGCTTTCAGTTCTTCCTGACGCTCTTCAAAAGCGTCCGACACATATTTCAGAAAGATCAAACCCAACACAATGTGCTTGTAGTTGGCGGCATCAAGATTACTGCGCAGTTTGTCCGCAGCTTTCCATAGCTTATCGTCCAGTGCCTTAAGGAACTGCTGTTCAGTGGTGTTCATAGATTGGCCGTAGGTAGGTTCAGAAAGGAAGCAGGTGAAAGATCAGAAGATGCTGAACGCCAAGATGACTGCTGAGGCTTGGCTCAATTTTTCAGAATTTATCGCTGAAATTTCATATTTTTTTAGCAATAAATTACACCTAAACAATAAATAAAGGCGATTTACTGCCTCCCCCACGCTACCGCCCGTGGATTTACCGTTACCTGAAATTGAGGCCGGGGAGCATGGGACCAGATAGCTCGAAGGGGAGTTTTTGGGAAGGTCGTCATTGTACGCCTGTAAGGTGATAGGTGGTAGTCGTGTATTTGCGAAGTACTGTTTAGAAAAAAAATTCAATTTTTGGTTTGCATGCGACACAACTCGTCGCAGGGGTGTTTTATGATGGGTTTCTGAGCTGAGAAAGCGATGCGGAAGAGCATTGAGGTGTGCTTTCTATCGTACATCCATTTTATGGAGCCTGACAATAAGATGAATAAGCGGCAAACCTCCCTGGAAACCACCATTCTCATTATTGAGCTGCTGAAGCGAATCCCCAAAAGCTGGTGGATCACTGCCCTGGAGCTGAAGCAGCAGTTGGCTGAGATCGGGTTGGATCGGGATATCCACACTATTCAGCGGCATATGAAGTCTTTGGTAGAGAGCAGTCATTTCCCGATTGATATGGATGATCGCAGTAAGCCTTACGGTTACCGGTGGAGCCAGCAGGCGGTAGGTTTTACGGTGAACTCCCTGAGTATTCAGGAGTCGCTGATCCTGCAAATGGCGCACAAGACGTTGAAGAACCTGTTGCCAAGTAGCCTGATGGATTCCATGTCTGGCTTTTTTGAAGAGGCCAACCGGAATATAAGCCATACCCAGGATCCAACGAAGGAGGTTCAGTGGTTATCCAAAGTGGTTGTGGCACCTGAGACACAGCCATTATTGCCGCCAGAGCTTCATCCAGAAGTGTTTAACCAGGTCAGTTGTGCTCTCTATAACAACTGCTGGCTGGAACTTACCTACAGGAATGCGGGTGGTGATGTAAAAGAGAAATCGATCATGCCACTTGGGTTGGCTCAGCAAGGGCCACGGTTGTATTTGGTCTGCCGTTTCAAGGGGTATGAGGATGATCGAATTCTCGCTTTGCACAGGATGATCTCAGCCCGTTCTACATCGCTGTCGTTTGAGCGACCCGTTGACTTCGATCTGAAGGCTTACAGTGATGAAGCTCGATTCACCTTTGGAGAGGGAGTAAAATCAGGCTGTCTTTCAGGGTGAACAAGAAGGCAGGGCTTCATATTGTTAATTGAATGAAGTTGCTGCTTTGTTGGCTGCAATTACTCACTGGAACGCCGGCCCGGTTACTTAGTGCCTGTCAGAAAACCCTCGTTAGCACCAAGATTGAAGGGTTGGTAAATCAGTCCATGTTCACCAGAGTCTTCTGATTCAGGGCAAGAATAGCCTTCTCTCTGTTTTTTGCTTAAAAAATGTTCAAACACAGCATTTTTCAGATGTGCAAATCCCTTGCGCAGCCACAATTATTCTTCAGGTTTGGTTAATCCTTATTGAGAGGAATCTATCGCTCTCTATCCAGCAGGATTTTCCCCAACCGCTTCAGGTTAGTAGCGAGAACGGCCAGAGAAACATACCGCTTGAACGAGTCAATGCCTTTGTCAGGACACTTATCCAGTCCGGTCGACTCAAGTGCGTTTATGTCTGACTCTACTGCAGAATGTCTTCTTCGTGCCTTCTCAAATTCAGGATGGGATTCACGCTTTTTATCATCTGCTGAGAGCTTACCTTTTTTCGGTAAAATCGGTTTATCCAGGAAGAGCTCCAATTTAGCCAGGTTATCCGGGCTCCAGAAGCCTTTGTCATAGCTGACTTGGCTCAACATAGGGAATCGCTGCTTTGCGCCTTCAGCTATGGCTACTGTCACTTGATCATCCGTCTGCTTTTGCATCACCAGGTGGTGCAGGGTAAAACCGAACTGGTCTTGTAGTACGCATACCCGTAGACCCAGTTCCACCGGAGTTCCGGCTTTGCCTTTACTAATCCACTCAGTGTGAGGTTCAAAGATTGAGAACACTTTTTCATGATGAGGGATTTGTTGGTGCTCAATCACCCGTCGATAGATCAGGTCGATCTGGTGGTGACTATGAGCTATATGGTATTTAAGGTTCTCCAGTTTGGGAGCATCGGGGTGGTTTTTCTTCACAAGAGCAAAGGTGTGCTCTGCCTTACTCAGAAGGTTCAGGCTATAGCTAGTTCTCGTCCAAAAACACAACCAATTGAAAACTGTAGATTTTATCCTGAAAAATTAAGTGGAGCCCTACTGCTATCTGGCGACTAAACTTCCCAAGAGCAAGAAACATAAGGGATTGCCAAAAACAGAGGACTCCAAATGCGCAAAAAACGCAACCCGCAGTGTAGTATGGAACTCCATTACGTACCTCATGAAATCTGCTCCCAGCTTTCCGGTATCTCGCAATGGCTTGACGCCCATCCACAGTTCAATGACTGGATTTATGAGGACTTAAGTTCTGGTGATAAACAGAACACTGGGCGGAACGGACTATCAGCAGAATCCGTTCTTCGTGCGGCACTCCTGAAACAGTATTTGAATTGTGATTATGACTACTTGTCGTTTGTTTTGATGGACTCCATGCTCTTTCGAGACTTTTGTCGCCTCGAACCAAACCAGCGCCCCAGTCGCTCCAGTTTGCATGGGCTCATCAGCCTTCTTACTGCATCTGCATGGGCTGACTCTTGATCACATCTCTCCAGCGCTGAACTGCCGGGCTATCTGCCAGGTTTTTACCCGATCCTGCAATTTCGCCCAGCCTTCCCATACCACTAACCAGCCGGGCTGCCCTGTATGCTTTGAATCACCCCAACCACCAAGCCGAGCAATCGTTTGAAGCAGCCAAGTGACTGTTGGCGGCTTATCGGGCAACGCTTTTTTTTCATAGGTTAGCCAGAGAACCTGCCATTCATCATCACTGACCACCTCATTCGCGAGTGTTTTTTCACTCCAAAGCTTTCTGTCTTTGTGCTGCCTGTCATTCGGTAACATTAATGCTTCACGGATTTGCATTAGTCTGACAGCGACAAACATTAATATGACCGCAAGTCGTTCAATGTTATCCGGAGATTGCAGACGAAGCCTTTCTACTCCTGCTCCCGATTTCCAAGCCTTATGGAACTCTTCTATTCGCCATCGGAGCTCGTAAAATCGAATGATAGAGCGACAGTCTTCGAATGTTTCAATATCTTCAGTTGTCAATAGTACCCAGTGCAAACGGTCTTCGGAGTCATTGCCAATCTCTTCAGCCGACACAATATTCATAGTTACCGGTTCCGGCCTGCCGCCTGGCCTTTGCGGCGCCTGTATTGTCATCTTCTTTCTTTTGACCTGCAGCGTTGCCTTTCGCTTCTTTCTACCTCCTTTTTGAGGAACCACTATCGTATATTTCCCCAACACTTCAGCCTGAGGCTAAGTTACCGTTAATGGTTGAATCAGCTAAACTCCCATAAAATCTACGTTGTAGGGGAGTGATATGCAATCTGAACTCTTCCAGAATTTTATTGATTCCATTTCAACATTAACCAGTGAACAGCGAGACATTCTTAACAACTCGCTCCTTAGTACTCAAATAGAGGTTACCGAGGTAGTAGAAACCACTGACTCTGAACCTGTTTACAGTGAATCTATACCCAATAACGATAATGCAACACCTGACGTAGAAAAGAGCATACTTGCCCAATTTGCCGAAAACCCCAGGTGCCCCAAATGCAAAAGCCATAGCGTTGGTCGCTGGGGCATACGAAATGGCCGACAGCGCTACCACTGCAAGACTTGCGACTCAACGTTTAACGCCTTTAGTGGAACGCCTTTGGCAAGGCTCAGGCACCCTGAAAAATGGAACAAGTACCTCGCAGGTATGACTCACTCTATGGTCTTGCGACCAGCTGCTGCTGAGAATGCCATTGACTTGAAAACTGCGTTCCGCTGGCGTCACCGCTTTCTTGAAGTGATTAATAATGATCAAGCAGAAGAGCTTTGTGGCATTACTGAGCTTGATGAAACATTTTTCCGTGAATCCTTCAAAGGGCAAAGAGAAGGCCTTCCACGGCCAACCCGAAAGCGGGGTAATGATCCCAACAAAGCCCGAAAAGTCCCGGTAATGGTGGCTCGGGACCGTAATCGAAATACCGTTGACGGTGTATTAGAAAACGAAAGTGCTAATGAATTGTGCAGGCATTTAAATGGCCGCATATCGATACAGGCCACGGTCTGTGCGGATGCACACCTCGCTCACGAAAAACTTGCTGACAAGCTTGGATTTGTCTTCAAGGAGCTGGTGACATCAGCAGGTCAACATGTTGTTGAAGGCATCTACCACATCCAGACTGTAAATTCTTATCACAGTCATTTAAAACGCTGGATTGGCGGCGTATTCCAAGGGGTTGCAACTCGTTACCTTCCCCATTATCTGGCCTGGAGGCGAGAACTGACGGCAGCAAAAAAATTAACTGTTGGCCGGTTGATCAGCAGAATTACTGAACATTGGTGCTTCCAACCATTAACGGTAACTTAGCCTCAGCCTGAGCTAAGGAATCAAATAATAAGAGTTCGCCATCCACCAGGATTCTGTTTTGTGTAGCTCTTACAACAAACCGCTGTCGGTTATCCAGTTTGTAGTGCATATATTCGTATATATCCGCCTCCCGGTCGCAAACACTGATGATGTCAGGCATTTTACCCCCCATCCTTTGTTCTGTGTTTTCAGAGGCTCTTTGCCACTTAAAGCTTTCCTTTCCCTCGTAAGGTAGCTGACGACGTTGGTTCTTTTTCCCCCGCTGAACGTCCTCTCTAACCCATCGTTCTTGATCAATAAGCCCAATGCTTCGCTCTGTATCCGCATCAACCAAGAAGACAGAGTGGACGTGGAATCCTCTGGTTTTAGAGCCTTCAGGACCTCCAAGATCACCAAGCTCGGATCTGACAGCATGTTTATAACCCAGGGTTGTTGTATCTTCGAGAGCCAGAAGTAGGCGAGACTGTCTCGCTATTTTGGCAGTTGCCTGAAAGCCTGCCTCAGCTATTGCTTCAGGCTTTACGGCCTCATTCTCAATCAGCCGGTAAGCTCCAGTTACCAGTGCGGTATAACCTTCGCATGAAGATGACAAAGAATTACCGGTATGAGCTGAAAGCTCGGCAGCAACTTTGACAAGTCGTTTTGTACGTCGAGTATCGCCCAAATCAGCACATCCAAAAGTTAGTTCTGACCATGGTTTAGGAGAAAGTGGAAGCATGACCTGTTTTATCAGTGAGAAATGATAGAACAAGGTAGCTATTTGTGATCAAGAGACAGCTGCATGGGAACGGATTAATAACTGTCAGCTAATGACCGCTAAAGATCAGGGTATTGAAAAAGGGCGCACTGTGGCTATTGACAGCACAGTCACCGAATCGGATATCAAACCTCCTTGCGACAGTGATCTTTTAGCCAGTTCCGTTAAAAAAATTTGTCGGCTGCTGGAACGGGGACAAACACTGACAGCGACACCGCTTTATGAATATACCCATCACAACCGAGCCGTAAAAGATGCGGCCAGAAAATGCATCTACGCTGGCAAAGAAGAGCGGCATCAGCATTATAAAAAACTGCTGCAGTTGACCCGAAAATCCCGGAAGGTACTTATCGAAGCTACTGTCACGCTAGCAAACGCCCGTCAGCAGGGGCAGTGTCTCCTGGCTGATGATGCCGACAAGTGGCAGGCCGATGTGGATCACCTGTTACCCCTGGTGGATGCAATAGTCTCCCAGACAGAGCGCAGGGTCTTTAAGGGTGAAAAGGTGCCAGCCCAGGAAAAAGTGGTTAGCCTGTATGAACCCCATACGGATATCATCGTAAAAGACAGGCGGCAAGTACAGTATGGCCATAAACTGAACCTGGTTCAGGGAAAAGTCGATTGATCCTGGACCTGGTTATTGAGGAAGGTAACCCAGCGGATTCGGACCAATTCATTCCGATGATGGAAAGACAAAAAGAAATTTATGGTCGTGTACCTCGCCAGACAAGCGGTGACGGCGGATACGCGTGTCGCGCTAATTTGGAAAAAGCCAAGGCCATGGGAATCAGCGATGTAGCTTTTAATAGAAGCGCGGACTTGAAGTCGAAGAGATGACTAAAAGTCAGTATGTGTATAAAACGCTCTTTCGCTTCCGGGCAGGTATTGAAGCGGGAATTTCGTGGCTAAAGAGATGTTTTGGGCTATCACGTTGCCACTGCAAGGGTTCTGAGCGTTTTGATTCTCATTGCTGGTTATCGGTGGTCTGTTACAACCTGGTGATTCTGGCCAGACACCCGGCACCATCCTGATAGCCACCTCCACGCTACATGAAAGTACCTTTCCAGCATGGTGGGAGGATGTTTTCTGCCTGCTTTTCGCGTTTTTCTCCAATATCCGTCCCAGATTAGAGAAAAAAAGGGAAGAGTTTTTGCGGCTCTCTGGAATTTCAGGAAATATCAAAACGCACGTACAATCTAATTATGATTGCCTGATGCGTTTTTGGACGAGAACTAGCTAATGTACTCAAGATGTGCGATCTCAATATCATGCTGACGAAGTTGCTGTTTAGACTCACACTCTGAGTTTGAATGCTTCAGGTTACGTGCTGTGTGATAGAGTTTTCGATGCTGTTTTTTCAGGAACTCCCGTTGCCGCCATCCAGGAAGCTGATATTGGTCTGCCAGTGCTGATGCAAACTCAATCACCTTTCGACAGGCGTCGCTTAACAAACTGATATCAGTAGGAAAATGAACATCCGTTTTAACTACAAACGAATCGGCACGGCCGTGTAGCGGTTCATCTTTTTTTTAACCAGCTGGTGACCGGCTTCCACCACGATCTGGTTTATCTCATCCAGTATCTCAGGCGTGAACAGGCTGATATTATCCTGCAATGTCTGTATATGATAAGCGTGTGTACAGTATGGTCCATGGCCGAGCATCTTTCGTAAAGTACCGTGTTCGTTGGCCAGTTCCTGAAGGCGGTCATAGTCACAATTCGTTACAAGGCGCAGAGAGCCGAAGACCAGGATTTTCCAGAGCTCCATGCCGGGACGACCATTGTTGCGATCGGCAGGAATCATCCCTTCAAGTGCCTGAAATACTCTTGCCCTCAGATCAGGTGTTACCCAGATATGCTGTAGGCTCCGGAGCAGTCGGGGAATGTCATCTCGGGATTTGCAATTGAATGAAAGGGCGGAGATATCAACTTCTCCCAACTGCATTTGTAGGTTGATGGTCTGACGCATAAAAACCGTTAGAGTAGCCTGTTTGGAATAATCTTCGTGCAATATATTTGGCTACAGGGCTTTCATTTCAAGGGCTGAAGGGTTTTCTGACAGGCACTACTTAGTTAATCTAAGGTCCCGGGGCTTCGCTCTTATATCGCTGCGTAGCAACTTGAGATCCTTTGGGTTTATCAATTCCCTCGATTTGATCGGACCGCTGTACAAGCAGACAATTATTAAAGAGAAACCCTATGTCTATCCAGACCGAAACCGCCACGACCATTGGCAAAGCCGTTATCCTTGGATTGCATCACCGCAATGAGAACGAGTGTGAAGATGATGCCCAGTACATTCCCATGCTGAAAACGGTGATTAATGGTGTCGTTTCTACAATGGCAGACCCGTTGAGTCAGCGGCAAGTTCAGCAGGCACTGTATGAGTACGCCCGCGAGCTGTATATGCAGGCCTGGATAGCCAGTGGCGATGAGGATGATCCCGCTATTGATGAGGGGCTGGAAACCTTTGACAGCATTTATGAACAGGAAATGATGCCTGAGTGATCTCCAGTAGCGGTCAGCTACCAGCGCTCCTTGTGAATCACCGTCTGAAAGTTTATATGTTTATCTTTCCGGAAACTGAAAAAAAGCTGAAAGCGAGAATTTCCAGCTATCGAACGGCACTCAATAAAGAGAAAAAAACGCATCACTTTATCAATGATGGCAGCGGTAAGTGGTACGTGCTGTTCAGCCTGTATTTTCTCCTGAACGATTTGAAGAAGTCTGAGAGCTATTTTACCTGGTACCAGGAAGAATTCCCTGATGATGCGGGCGAACCGATCCAGCAACTGTGCTGGTCTCTTTCCTTGCTGAGAATGAACAAGCCAGTGGAAGCGCGCTACAGGCTGGCGAAGCTGATGCTGGATAACCTTTATCTGATTCCTTACGTCATGGGCCAGCCCCTGGACCAGGAATACGATATCTGGCATGCATCCAACTTCCAGAATCTGGATTATATTGATGACTTGCCAGAAGCGGTCAGTCACGCCATCACGGATGACGAGCGGGAGTGGATGGCTGAGGCGTATGGCTCACTGGAGTTTCGCCGTATCAGAAAACGGTACCTCGAAATTTCCCATGAGTTGTTAACCACGAAAGACGTTGCTGAGCGAAGATTATTACTCAACGAGTCTCGTGGGTTATTGCAACCATTGATGGAAAAAACAGATTAAGAGGTTCTAACTTAAGAGGTTCTAACTAATGGGACACTTCTGCAGGGTGTGTGCCTGTAGCAAGCCAAATGAGCAGTTTTCTGGCAAAGGGCATAAGCACCATATCTGCAAAGCGTGCTCGCGGAAACCCGAAGAAGAGCGATGTGCAATCGACCAGGAAAATGAAATCGTTGGTTTTATGAGTCAGTCAAACATTTCCGGGAAGAATATAGCGCGTCTGCATAAACTGAAGCTCTCGACGAACCTTCGTGTCGCCGGACTGGCTGACATTGCTTTAGCGGTTGCACGGGTTAAACCGCACAAAAAAACGCAGGTTGAAGGTGTTGGCCAAAGAGCACAGGGCGCTGTTTATGAAAGTCAGTGAATCTGGCCTGATTCACGCCCACCACGACTGATCATCCGGCAAGTACCTGGGAGTCTGGCCGAGAATACCGCAGAGGGCATTTACATTGACATCAATGACGCGCAAGCAGCGCCGTGAGCAGGAACGTCAGCGGAAAAAATTGTACAAAAAACTGAACAGGGTATCCAGCCGCGCGATCGATAATATACAGAATAATGGCGTTGTCGATACTTCGGAAAACCTCGGCCTTTCCAAAATTTCGGATCATATTTCCGATTTTGCCGATCCCCTTTACAATTCCAGCTGGGATCAGGACGGTGTTGATGATATTCACGAACTGGTCTGTTGTTGCTGGAACATAGGCACCTGTGATGATGAGTGGGAGGATTTCTTATGGGACTTTTTGATCGAGCGAAAACTGGACGAGTGTTTTGATGACCCAGATGGGATCCTCGCCAACAAGCTCTCGGGCATCATTGAGCAACGGCGCACGAAGTTTGCCGAAGACCGTCGGTTTATCATGGACTTTCGCCTGGAGTTTACACAAGACAATGTCATGAATCTGCGTATAGTCAGCACGCCGATGAGGCAAAAAGATTTTCTGGCTATACAGGCAGCCAGGATGATGGCTATGGAGGCCGGAACGCTCGAGGCATAAGCGCCCGGGGAGCGGGCTTTAGCGGTAGCCGTCATTATTTCCGGCTGCTTTTTGCAGTGCTTTTACAGCGGGTGGATATGGTTCACCAGGGCCTGAGTCGCTTCACTGAATCGCTCGAACTCTTCATCAGTCATCAGCTTGTTATTTTTCCACGCCAGTACCATCAGGGTGGCCTTGCTTCGGGTCAGGCCATCGAAAAGATCCCTCATTGCCTTATTCCGGTTATGCACCAGGTCATAAAGTGGTTGATAGGCATCATGGTAGTCACAGTCATCTTCTTCGGTTAGTGCATGAACCTCTTGAAAAACCTGCTGGCAGTAACGCTGCAATAGAACCGGGTGCAGTTGTTTGACGACTTTCCAGTCACGTTCAGGGATCGAGTGCATATTGGTGAGCTTATCGCCGTGAGTGGACAGTATGGTAGCGTATTATACACCCTGTGGTTTCAGCCCATCGATCCAGTGACTGCCCCTGGCGTGCTCAGCCGTTGTGACCCGTTGGCCGGGCGGGGAAAAACACGGAGATAAAGCCCGTGCACCGTGATAAGGTAAAACCTCGATCGATGACCCAAGCGGAAAAGTGGGGCTAATAACAACCGCAGTCAGAGCCGGGAGCGGTTCCTTGGGAATGTCTGATGATCCATGCCTATGAGATGGATAGGTCGATGTTGGGTTGCCGGATATGGCCATAAAATGACCCGGTGATCTGGCCGACTGGCCTGCGTTACAGGCTTTTGAATCAGGGAAGATAAAATGAAGAGAAATAAATCCAGAGATTCGTAGCAGAGAAATTGCTGACCTAGGAGGCTGTCCGAGAACTAGCTATTGAAAAAACGAAAGCTTCAGCATTTTCTTGGCTGATCAAATATTGACCTAAATTTAGCCTGTTTTGGGGTAAAAATTGCGTTTTTTACCCTTTTGCTTGCCTTTATGCTGCCATTTTAAGCCTTTTTGCTTCTTCAAGACGGATTGATCCCGTTGAAACCGATTTGACAATTTTTTTGAAATTATAAGCACTGCAGACCAGTGAAAATTCTCCAGCCACTTTTTCCTTACCCCGGACACTGAACCCTCTGAATCCTGAGTTCTTGATTTGGCCAAAAGGCGGTTCCGCAATCACCTTGCGACGCTCATAAACCGCTTTGGCCTCTTTGGTTTCCATTTTGCGGTTCATCGCCTGGCGTATGGCTTCGTGGCGGTCTGTGCGAATCACTTTCCCCGGGTCTTTGTTGTCACCACTGCACCTTTTACGTAACGGGCAATCCCGGCAGATATCTTTACTGACGCGGTAGCTTTTGTGTTTTGCTTTGCTAGCCGTGTTATAAATCAGCTTCTCACCGGCAGGGCAGGTAAAGCTGTCGTCTGCTTCATGGTAAATAAAATCCGCTTTGACAAACTTTCTGTCAGAGTCTTCCAGTCCCTCTGTTGCAGGCTTCTCCTGTCGATCCGTAGCCATGTAAGCGTCAATGTTCGCATCATCAAACGCTTGCAGGTTGGGCCCTGAGTAATAGCCATTATCCTCACTCATTTTGCCAATGGACGCGTTATCTGTTGCTTCTGCAATGGCTTCAAGTGCAGGCTTTACTTCCTGCTTGTCATTGGCATGCTGGCTGATGTGCTGGCCAACAATGATACCATTATCGCTGTCGACGCTGATCTGGGCGTTATAACTGTACTGATAGCCACTGCCTTTTTTACCCATGATCCTGGCATCATGATCAGCAAAGCTGATTTGCTTTTTGTCGTCTATCGGCTTATCGGGATTCAGGGCCTGTTCCCGTTCTTCAAGCGCTTTTTTGGCCTCCTGGATTTTCTCTAACCGTTCCTGCTTGAATTGCAAGTCTTCAGGAATGCTGTAGCCAGTCTCCTGCTGATAAGCATCGTCCTCTTCACTGTCACTGGTTTCGGCTTTTTTAATCAGGGCCTCAACTTCAGCCATTAATTCAGCTTCTTTGGCCTTAAGTCGTGCGTAGCTCATGGCCTTATGCTTTGATGAGTCGGCTTTGAATTTGGAACCATCAAGAGCGATGTGGCCCAGCGAGGCCATCTGTAGTTCCCGGGCGAGCAGCACGCTCTGTTTGAAACTGCTTTTAAAAAAGGTGGCCTGGTTTTTACGAAAGTCACTGAGCACCCGGAAATTTGGGCAGTGCTGTTTGGCGATATACATGAAAGCCAAGTCCTGATTGCAGCGCCGTTCAATCTCCCTGGAGCTGAACACACCATGGCTATAGGCATAGATCAGGATCGATATAATCAGTCGTGGGTGGTAGGCATTCTGGCCAAGATGGTGATACTGCTTTTCCACTTCAGAGGTGTCGATATGCTTGAAGATATCTTCAAAAACGAAGCAATCATGATCTGGTGGCAGCAGGTCGAAGATGTTCGATGGGAACATCAGGTGCTGGTCAAAATCAGCAGGGTTATCTTTGAATTTGATTGATGACATCCGTTTCGGCAACAACAAAGTGGGCAGAAGATGCCTGATTATACTTAATCAGGCTATTCTCGGACAGCCTCCTAGCCTAAAGGCAAACTACACCGTTTGACCTGAAATAACACCCAGGCCTTGGCTGGATAATCAGAGCCAATAAAAACCATCGCTACCTGCTAATGATGAGAATGGTGTCAGGATGAAAGATCGTGTCACGGCCATCAAGATCATGGTAAAGCGATGCGGTGACATACCCACTCCAAGTCACTGGCTGGCAATTCGTCCATCAAGAATGAAATCTTCAGTCCTGAAGTGATAGCCAGTGAGTACTACTAGGCAGAAAAGTAAGCTGGTGAACAATCCCGATTCTATTGGTTGTGGGTGTTGCTTGAGGGGCGTTTGCCGTTGAGTAAATAAGCCTGAAAGCGTGTTAATATATGACCGCAGATAATGCTGTTCTTTCGCTTTAAGAAGTTGAGCGACGTGAATTGTTGTAAAAAAGTGTTGTAATATTTTTGTAAATCAGAAAAAGACTTAAAAAAACATCGGTTTTACAGCAAGTTAAAGCAGTGCTGACTATCGAAATATAATTTCGTTATAATTCCCGGTTTTCTCTGGTCATTAGTGTGTCTTTATGGCTTGAGTTTGCAGGTCAGGATAGACATAAATGCCGACTGGATGCAGAAGCGGTGCTGTTTCTGAACATTGTCTGGAAACTGTCCTATTGTTTTGATTCCCTTGATGAGTGTGTTTTATGCAGAGTATCTCCCAGCGAATAGCTGAAGAGTTGGGTGCCAGGCCCGAGCAGGTCACCAGTGCTGTTCAGCTGCTTGATGATGGATCCACGGTTCCTTTCATTGCCCGTTATCGAAAAGAGGTCACCGGAGGTCTGGACGATACTCAGCTGAGAACGTTGGAAGAACGTCTCCGTTACCTGCGAGAGCTGGAAGATCGCCGTGAAGCCATTCTGAAGAGCATTTCGGAGCAGGATAAACTGACGCCTGAACTGGAAAAAGATATCCGCTCTGCCGATACCAAAACCCGCCTGGAAGACCTCTACCTTCCCTATAAGCCCAAGCGCCGCACCAAGGCCCAGATTGCCCGTGAGGCGGGTCTGGAGCCTCTGGCAGACACGCTCTTCACTATGCCAGAAAAAGATCCTGACGTTGAAGCCGCCGCTTTTGTGGATGCCGATAAGGGCGTAGAGGATACCAAGGCTGCTCTGGAAGGTGCCCGTTATATCCTGATGGAACGTTTTAGCGAGGATGCTGAGCTACTGGGTCAGCTGCGTGAGCTGCTCTGGAATGACGGTATCCTGAGCAGTCGTGGCGTTGAAGGCAAAGAAGAGGAAGGCGCCAAGTTCCGCGATTACTTTGAGCATGATGAGCCACTGAAAAGTGTTCCTTCCCATCGGGCGCTGGCCATCTTCCGTGGACGAAATGAAGGGGTATTGCAGGCTAATATCCGCCTTGCCAATGAGCCGGAAGACCGTCGTGAAACCCATCCCTGTGAGAAGCTGGTTGCTGATTTCTGGAAGGTTGAGCAGAAAGGTCGGGCGGCAGATGACTGGTTGAAAGATGTCGTTCGCTGGACCTGGCGGGTTAAGCTGCTTTCTCAATTGGAAACCGAGCTGATGACCCGCATTCGCGAAAACTCTGAAGAGGAAGCCATCAAGGTCTTTGCTAAAAACCTGAAAGATTTGTTGCTGGCTGCGCCAGCAGGCCTCAGGCCAACACTTGGTCTGGATCCGGGTTTGAGAACCGGGGTGAAGGTTGCTGTGGTTGATGGCACAGGCAAGCTGGTGGAGCATACGACCATCTATCCACATGCTCCCCAGAAAAAGTGGAAGGAAGCACTTGGTACTTTGGCTACCCTCTGCCTGACCCATCAGGTTGAGCTGGTCAGTATCGGTAACGGAACGGCATCCCGTGAAACCGATCGACTGGCTGCCGAATTGATGCGCAGTTACCCAAAACTCGGCCTGACAAAAATTGTTGTCAGCGAAGCGGGAGCATCTGTGTACTCGGCATCCGAGCTGGCCGCCCGGGAGTTTCCGGATCTGGATGTTTCTATCCGTGGGGCAGTATCCATCGCCCGACGTTTGCAGGACCCTCTGGCAGAACTGGTCAAGATTGAGCCAAAGTCCATTGGTGTTGGTCAGTATCAGCACGATGTCAGCCAGATCAATCTGTCTCGCTCTCTGGAAGCAGTGGTTGAGGACTGTGTAAACGCGGTCGGTGTTGATCTTAATACAGCTTCCAGTGCTCTGCTGGCACGGGTATCAGGTCTTAACCGCACCCTGGCAGACAACATCGTTGCCTACCGCAATGAAAATGGTGCATTCAGAAGTCGTCAGGATCTGCAGAAGGTTGCCAGGTTTGGTGCTAAAACTTTCGAGCAGGCCGCAGGCTTCCTGAGAGTGATGAATGGTGATAACCCTCTGGACAGTTCCGCCGTCCATCCTGAGGCGTATCCTGTGGTTGAGAAGATTGCCAATCAGTCCAGCCGGGATGTGCGGGCTCTGATCGGGGACTCTGCCTTCCTGAAGGGGCTGAATGCGGCAGACTTTACCGATGAAACCTTTGGTCTGCCAACCGTTACTGACATTATCAGTGAGCTTGATAAACCTGGTCGTGACCCACGCCCGGACTTCAAAGCAGCAGAGTTCAAGGAGGGGATTGAAGATATCCGCGATCTGAAACTCAATATGGAGTTGGAAGGTGTGGTCACCAACGTTACCAACTTTGGTGCGTTTGTCGATGTTGGTGTCCATCAGGACGGATTGGTGCACATCTCTGCCTTATCGGAAAACTTTGTCAAAGATCCCCGTGAAGTTGTCAAAGCCGGCGATATTGTCAAGGTCAAAGTCATGGAAGTGGACGTGGCACGCAAACGCGTCGGGCTTTCCATGCGGATGTCGGATAAGGCTGAAGAGCGAGCAGAAGCTCGCCAGCAACCACGGCAAGCCAGAACTGAAAAACCTGCCGGTCATAGCAAGCCACAGAAAGCCAGTCAGTCAGGTAATCGTGGCAAGAAGCAGGACTCAGGTGGCACTTTTGCCGACTTGTTTGCCAATGCGAAACAACTTCGCAAGTAAAAGCCTCAGCGAAAAATCGCTTTTGATAGTGTCAGCAAAGACCTTGTTGATGGTGATGGTGATGGTGATGGTGATGGTGATGGTGATGGTTGCTTGAGAACGAAAGAGCCAGGCAAGTCTTTGTCTGGCTTTTTTAGGGGATTTAGAAAATTCAGGCTGGTATCATAGGGATCGCAGGACGTGATCAGCTGCTAAGCTGATTGTTGTTTTATCATGCTCACTCAGGTTTTTTGCTCGGTTTGAAACTGAGTACTTATTGGGGATTCGTTCATGTTGTCGTGGTTACGGGTGTCCGCGTTGCCAATAAGAATCA
The DNA here is from genome assembly GCF_023716865.1 of Endozoicomonas sp. SCSIO W0465. Taxonomy (NCBI): domain Bacteria; kingdom Pseudomonadati; phylum Pseudomonadota; class Gammaproteobacteria; order Oceanospirillales; family Endozoicomonadaceae; genus Endozoicomonas; species Endozoicomonas sp. SCSIO W0465. Next base: position 7,100,264 of record NZ_CP092417.1, on the reverse strand, counting down.
TCTCTTTGAACGAATATTAGACCTATACCTAATTATTATTGGATCTGTACCTTGGCTACTGAGTATCAGGATCTTCTGGAGCTTTTCCAGCCCCGTGCTAACCATTCAGTCCTTCATGGCATCTGCCATGGTATTGAGCGTGAAAGTCTCAGGGTTACCTCAGATGCCCGTCTTTCCCAAAAACGTCATCCTGAAAAACTGGGGCGTGCATTAACTCACCCGTACATCACGACCGACTATTCTGAGGCATTGCTTGAATTCATAACGCCGGTACATTGCCGAATTGATGATACGCTCTCTTTCCTTGAACAGCTTCATCAGTACGCTAATCAGCATATTGATGGAGAACTGCTCTGGTCGGGTAGTATGCCACCTCTGCTTGAAGGGGATGACAGTATTCCTATTGCTCATTACGGAAGTTCTAATATTGGCGTGATGAAAAGCATTTATCGTGAAGGGCTCTGGCATCGTTATGGCAAGCCAATGCAAACGATCGCCGGTATTCACTATAACTTTTCCCTGCCAGAAGCGTTCTGGGCGCTGTTACGGCAGTACTCTGGACAAGAAGAAATTAACGTTCAGGATTTCAGGTCGGCGGGTTATTTTTCCCTGATCCGGAATTTTCTGCGTTACTCGTGGCTGCTGATGTACCTGTTTGGAGCCTCTCCGGCCGTGAGCCGAAGTTTTTTTGCCGATGGCGGCGCTCAGTCAGGCCTTCAGTCGCTCGATAAGGACTCTCTTTATCTTCCTTATGCGACGTCGTTACGTATGAGTGATATGGGGTACAGCAATCACGCCCAATCATCCCTGAATATTTGCTACAACACACTGGAGGACTACGTGGACAGCCTTTCCAGTGCCATTCGTACACCATACCCGCCCTATGAGGCCATTGGTCTGAAAAAAAACGGTCAATACCTGCAACTGAATACCAATCTTCTGCAAATAGAGAATGAGTATTACAGCACTATCCGCCCTAAGCGAATTGCCCGCTCAGGAGAAAAACCCGTGACTGCCCTGCGCAACGAAGGCGTTGAGTATGTTGAGGTACGCTGCCTTGATATCAACCCGTTTGAACCACTGGGGCTGAACGAGCTGGATGCCCATTTCCTGGATATTTTTCTGGTTTATTGTTCGTTGCAGGGCAGCGACCCTATCGATGCCGATGAGTGTGCTGAAGCCAGCAATAATTTTAAAACAGTGGTTATGGAAGGTCGCCGGCCGGGTGTCGCGCTGAAACAGAAAGGTCAATCAGTCGTACTCCAAGACCGGGGGCTTCAGCTGCTGGACGATATGTCACCCATTGCTGAGATGCTTGATCAGGCGAATGAATCGTCAACGTTTGTCAAGAGCTTACATGCACAACGGGAAAAGCTGAACGATGCCTCTTTAACACCGTCTGCTCAGCTGCTCAATACTCTTGAAACAGAGGGCTTCAGTTATATTGAGTTGATGATGTCTCTATCAGAAAAACACGCCAAAAGCTTCTCTGGACATGGTCTGAGTGATGAACGGCTAGCCTACTTTGAACAGGTTGCTCAACGCTCTATTGCCGACCAGTTGGCAAGAGAAAACAATGATAGAACTGACTTTGACGCTTTTCTGCAGGCGTATATGGCCGCAGAATAATTGTCTGTACTATTGTGCTTAGTCTGCAGCTGGGAGAAAGGACTCTCTGAGGAGACTGTCTGGGAAAAGAGCATCATGGTAAGGATGGTAGAAATAAAGTAACTATTCAGCACTGAGCAAAGGCATATTACAGTAATTCCGAACAGCTCTATGAAGTGATTGATATATGTCCATTCCCTGTTTTCTGGCAGACGACAAATAGCTGCGAATCCGTGCAAACATAGAACCACCGTCTGCACTCCTGAAGCAGCCTGAGATTTTCTGCTTTAACTTGGCCATTCGAACATCCCGCTCACTGCCATTGTTATCGAAGGGAATGGTAAAATCTGACATGAAGCGCAGTGTCTCAGCCTTGAACTCAGTGAGTCGTTTGAAGAGATTGTAAGCTTTAGTATTCTTGACTTTCTTGCGCTTAAGCTCCTCTCGTTGCTTCTCCATATAGACGACTTCTTTCATTAGAGCCCGCTGAAGCAACCGGTCATAAATCTTCTCGATTCGTTCACAGACAACACTTGGCATCTGTAGCATACCTATGGTCTTAAAGCCCTTGCAGTAATGCCAGGAAAGCCTCAGTAGCTTCATCAATCGCAACGCCAGTTGATTGCTGTCCCTATCAACAACACCCAAAAGCTCCCTCAGGTGATGGGCATTGCAAAGTACGTGAGTTGCCGCATATGCAAAATAGGATTTCCAATGATCATGAACCAGAACGCCTGCAAATGTTAGCAGTATGCCCATCGTGTCCATGGCCTCACGACCTCGCTTTTCAGACAAGTAGTAGAGCGTCCATTGTTCATCCCGCATAACGTGTAGCCAGTGCAAAGAGCCCTCGGCCCGCATACCCGTTTCATCGGCTCCGGCAACAGACGATTCCCGCAAGGCGTCACGAATAACCTCTTCAGTAGAAGCCAGATTTTCATAGGTTCTGGCCACAAAATTGGCGACAGTGCCTGCACTTACACTCATTTTATAGAGAGTATTAAAATACTCTCGACTTTAGAGTCTGTATAAAACGATAATTCGGTCAGCTTTTTATAGTGAAGCAAGCCGAAATCAGTGAACTGTTTTTCCAAGTTCGTTATTACTTCCGTTTTTTGCCTAAAAGCCTTTAGTTATGCTGCTTCTGAATTATCCGGTATTAACTGGTCGATCAGATCGCGAAAATTGAACTCATATTTTTGCTTATATCTGTTCCAGCCCTTGCGAATAGAGAACCTCGGAATAATTCCTGAAAGAGCAATTTTCATCATGCCTGCAGTGGTTGTATCCGGGCTTCTCCAGGGTATCCGAGAAATATTCAGACATGCCTGATTTTTACAAACGGTTAATAACTGCAATAATGCATAGCCTGCCATTTTCAAATGCATCCATCGAAGCAGTGTTCGCAATTTCTGCTGCCATAAATGGCAACAGCCAAAAGCATGTTTGAGTTGGTGAAACATTGGCTCTACCGGCCATCTCCGGGAATAGGCACGAAGCACCTCCAGTCCCTCAAGTTCCGGATTGGTCGAGATGAATATTCTGCTTTCGGTCAGACCTTTGTCATTTTCAAAGCGACTCCAGACGACGCGTACTTCACGACCTTTAAGGAATCTGGCGCGACAGATCAGGGTACGATAACGTATTTTGCGAAATTTGCCGTACATCCATACTGTTGCTTTTTCTTCCGGCAGTTTCTTAACCTGTTCTGTCGTCATCTTGATGCCGTACTTTTTTGGGCGCCCTCGCTTCTTTACGGTGGGTGCTGGCGGCAAAGCATAGAGGGCCCGATTTGAAGGTATCTGACCAACAACTTCTATGTTCATTTCCAGAGCTGGCTTTATCAGTGTCCAGTTCATATACCAGCAATCGGTTAGCAGGCGTAGCACTCGATCCTTCACTTCATTGCGTACCACCCTGAGCATGGCCACGGCAATTTTCAGTTTGCTGGTGTTACCTGAAGCTGGTGTCGGAAATGAGATCACCGGTATGGCGGTAAATACTTCATCTGCAGCCCGCTCAAATATGATGGCCAGGGAAACCCAACACTGCCCCCAGATGTACGTCGGCCGATTGCGTTTCTTGCTGTGTTGATGATGTGTACGACAAGCAGGGGCTTTGTCGGAAAACCGTTCGATTACCCAGTCATCAAGCCCCAGGACCACAGGTTGATTCTCAGGAGCTTTGGAGCAGACCAGACGGATCAAGTGGCGTGCCAAGTTCTTCCATTGCCACTTGCCCTGAGATAGCCAGTGGTGGTAGCTGCTCCACACACAATGAAAATCAATTGTTAACAACGCCTGTGTAACAAAGCCGTCGGCTGAAAGCATGCAACCGAACAGCAGTTCGCAGAACGTTGGTACTGCAGTTGATGATAGCGCTCCAGCAAGAAAGGTTGTATATGAAGCGAGCTCCCTGAGGATTACTTGATGATCTGAAGTGAGCATGGCAACCATCTCGAATTTCGTCATTGGGGATGGTTGCTTTTAGCAGATTATGCGCCGGAACTATTGTGCTCTTAAAACTCTAAAGTCGAGAAAATACTCTGACACGCGCTTAAAAGGCAGGAAATGGTATTGGTTAAGATAGACGGCCATAGCCTGTGTGGCTGAGCCATATTGTGCGGCAGCGGTAACACCTTCCGGGAATTCAGCCTGATTCCGACAACCACAAGTGCAGATTTTTACTTCAGCTCTATGGGCCGTTACTTCAAATTCACCCGGTCTCCCTGGTTCAAACACCTGTCGTTCAATATATTTGACCGGCTCACTATCAAGAAGAGACGCCTGACATTTATTGCATTCTTTAACCGGAAGGTACTCAATATAGTCAGGGATATCGACCTGTTTAAGACAAGTGCCCTGATGCCCTTTCTTTCCACCGGCTTTATTACCAGAAGACTGTCTCAGACTTTTAGGATTGGGTTTTTCATCCGATGGATCGGTACCTTTATCTGCGGAAAGGTCGTCAGAATGATCTGGAGAATTACTGTTTTTACAAGGTTTTTGATAACCATCAGACGATGGCGGCTTGCTGCTGTTTTGACTGTTCTTGCCAACCTTTTCTTCCAATTCTCGACATCGCTCTTCCAGACAGGCAACTCTCATCCGCAGCTCTGCATTCTCTTTCAAGAGAATCTCAGCCGACATAGTTGCGGGTAGTTCTGGAATCATGCTGGCGAATATTGTGGAAAAATGGTGCTTAAGAGGATGGTATAAAAATCAGAAAATTCCAGATTTATGTGGGGGTGCTGAACAGTTACGAAATAAATAGATAGTATGTGGTGAGTGGTGGTTCTATTTCCAGCCTGAGATAAGGTCTTGGGAGCGGTTTTTGGATGACGACATCAGGATTTCGCAGTATCGAAACCCGTCGATTAAAATAATTTTTTTTAATTAAACAAAAGTTTGTTAGCTGAAAAAGCTTTTGAGTTATCAGGAAAACACCCTGAAACCATTGAATTTATGATGTTCTTTGAAAACTTGCATTTTAAATTGCGTTGTGTTTTGGAAAAATAAACGCTTGCTGCAAAAAATTCACTGTCATAACCTAGCATCTGAGCCGCCTGACACAGGTGCTTACGAGGTCCCATTCACGCAGAAGAGATCTAATTGTTAGAGAGGAACTGTCTATCATGCTGGAGGGTTGCCAAACGGCCAAAGAACGTTGGGGAGGTGTATCAGAAATTATTGATCGCTGGCTCAACGAGCGTCAGGAGCTGATCGTGCTTTACTGCTCTATCAATGGAATGGATCAATTTGATGATGACAATCGTCCGGTGGCCAGTAAATTGAAGGAGTTGTGCCAGATTTTAGTGGATTATGCTTCCGCTGGTCATTTTGAAGTTTATGAGCATTTGATTCAGGAAGCCCACGAGCATAATGATGGGGGAATCGAACTGGCTCATACGATGCTGCCAAAGCTTGAACAAAATACGTCAAGATGTTTGAAATTTAATGACAGTTGTGAATCAATCAGCTCTCTGCAGAAACTCCAGGGTGCTGTATCGGAATTGGGTGAAACTCTGGAAGAGCGTTTCAGTCTTGAAGATAGAATGATTGAAACTCTGCATGAATCTCACCGGGAAAAGCTGGCTAACTCATGATTTTCGGATCAGGTGAGGATAAACTCTGAACTGTATTCAGGCCATTCAGTAGTTTTTGTCCTCATGTCAGTATCAACTGCTTTTGTTTACATCCCTGAGTTCTATCTTGAAAATTATTGCTTCATTGGGTCCAATAATTCCGGGAATACCACTGGAGCCGTATGCCAGAGTGGAGGGAATAAACAACTCCCAGGTTGATCCTTCAGGCATTTTCTGAATGCCTTCTGTCCAGCCCGCGATAACCCTGTTTAACTGGAAAGTAGCGGGCTGGTTTCGAGTGTATGAGCTCTCGAAAAGAGTTCCATCGATCCGGCGGCCTTCATAGTGAACAGTTATATGATCGGTAATAGATGGCTTGATGCCACTGCCTTTCGTGAGTACCCGGTACTGGAGACCGCTCTCCAGCACAACAATTCCAGGTTTTTTGCTGTTTTTGGCCAGAAAAAGCCGACTTTTTTCCAGGCTCTCCTGTGCTTCTTTCTGATACTTGACCTGCTTAAGTTTTTGCTTTTGAGTCTGCGCTAAATCAACAAAATAGGTGACTTCATCCTGCGATAGCTGTAAAACCTGGTTGCCAAGATTATCCTCTATCCCCTGGATAATGGCATTAATATTGATCCCATCAAATGGTTTAAGTTGCTCTGCCATGGATACTCCAAGGCTATAGCTTAATTTATCGCTTTCTGTTTCCAGAGTAGCAAATGAACACAGGGAGTAAGAGAGCAGGGTAACGCCGGTAAGCGCCTTGAACATCATATACACACTCTTTCTGATAATTTCCTATCTTGCTTTTCGGCACAGTCTTTTCAGAACAGGGTACTTCGATCCCTATCATTTAGTAAATTGGTTTTTTTGGCAACCCCAGTTTAACGCTGTGTAATGAAAAAGTGCCTAAATTAAAGTGCTTTTTACTGTAATGAGTATAAAAAATAAACGACCTATTCTTTCTATCTGTTCAAGTAAAATGCAATTTTATTACCAAAAAAATAGAGAGAAAGCTAAAAAAAAATTTGCAGATGACGAATAAGCACTCTATGTTGGAATTAAAACTGGGTATAAATTATTCGGTTTTTATTACGATGTACTAACTACTAGTAGATTGGTTAATTTAAAACGAGGGATGACCCAATGCCTGCAACACGGAAGACTGCAGCCAAAAAAAGTACGACCAGGAAGGCTCCTGCTAAAAAAGCGACTGCCAAGAAGACTGTTAAAAAGGTCGATATGGTGACAAAGTGGGAAAAAGAAATTGATGCGCTAGAGAAAAAGCTTAAAAAGGCTAAAGATGCGCTGAAAAAGGCAAAGGCCAGTGCAAAGAAAGCTTCTGCCAAAAAGAGCCCGGCTAAGAAAACCACGGCCAAGAAGAAGGTAGCTACGAAAAAGAAAACTGCTGCCAAGAAAACCACCGTCAAAAAGGCAGTAGCTAAGAAAAAGACAGTAGCCAAGAAAAAAGTAGCGGTTAAGAAGACGCCAGCAGCCAAGAAGCCAGCAGCCAAGAAGCCAGCAGTCAGAAAGAAAGCAGCAGCCAAGAACAAACCGGCAGCCAAAAATGTAGCTGCTGAACAAAAGGCTCCTGCTGAAAAGATTGCACCTGAGAAGAAAGTCACATCCAGAAAAACCGCTGCAAAAAGGTCGCCTGCTAAAAAGAAGTAAGTAGTTGGTAACTCCAAGCTTTTACAGGGGGAATTATATTCCCCCTCATTATTTTTGAATCTTCACCACTTTCTCTTCTAAAGTTATTCGATTTCATCGGGCTTGCTACTTATAATGCCCGCCATGATCACGCTAACATAAATAGTATAATTATTTTCTATCTGCTTGAAATTTAATAGATTAATCCACTTTAAATCTCTATTTGACGAGCCGTAGAGCTTGTTTTAAGCCAGAATAATAGATGATTCGTAAAAAGAGCTGGCTTCTAATCGAGCGAGTATAACCATCTATAACATCGCTTCTATATGTTTTGCCGGTCGATTGGAATACTCAGCCTTTGGATCGCAGTAGGAAGCGGGTGCAGGGGCACCTCCTGAACCCTTTGGGGGTTACCCCAAAGTGTTGAAAGAACTCCTTGATAGTCTCTCCTGGCATGAGCCCAGCAGAACGCCAGAACAATCAGCGGATGGTCTTTGGCCAATTTTTGTAGGTTGAATACCGGTCGCAGACAAGTGTTCCCTTACCTTCTCCAATGATCGATTCAGGCACAGCGGAAGGCTTTAGAGCCTTCATGGTGATCGGATGCTGAAGAATGGTGAAGAAGCGATACCCATTGCCCAGGGAGATGGCACCTACAGCATGCTCATACAGCCACCTTGATGCAGAAACACTGACTAAGATTGGCCGAGACCTTCGCTATCCACTGAATGGCATTAATCACCCAAAAGCAGATTTGGGCGTCAGCTTCAAATTAGAAAAGTCTATTGATAAAGAACCCACCCCTTTACCGGGTAGTATGATGGCCATGCCACTGAGCATCCTGGAATTTGCTCCAACGTTATCCTCACAGCGGAGAGCCAAGCCCGTATTTGCACAGCAACAACGATAAAAAACAGTAAATTACTGGCAAGATCAGTGAAGATAACTATAAATTGCATTCGGACTTAAAGGTTGTTTAATCAATTGCTAAACGACAATTCAAGTTAGTATGTACGACCAAACAAATCATTGATGTATTGTCTTATTTTTGGACCAGGTAATCATCAGGTTCATTATTTGGGTATCTGCTTCGCTAATAAAAACGGAGTGATTAAATGAAGGCTATCAGTGACACATCCATACCAAACCGGCCATGCAACATCTGCACAGAAATAGAATCGAGTCAATTTGGCGGACGTTCGTTGGTCAAAACATCGTGTAGTAAATCTCACCAGCTTCATTTGGGATGTATTATCGAGCGGTTGTTAGAGCAATCAGTTCCTCTGGATCAACGACGCTGTTGCGATTCTGATCAACCCGCTCTGCCACTGCTACGTGATTGCCAACCCTTGGTTCAGAACGCCTGCCAAAAGGGAGACCTGGAAGCACTGGAGTTAGTGGGGCAGATGCTTGAGCTGAATGACATTACCCAGATTGATAGCATGAACGCTAACGCTGATATTGCACTGGATTTTCTAATTGCAAAAGCGTATCTGCTTATGAGGAACTTTCAGGATAATGTTAGGACTTACGCATTGATGACACCGATAAATTTTGGTAGGAGGTGATCCTTCCCCTTTGCAAAACTCTCAATGAAAGCGCCTATTGTCTCTTTAAACAGCCCCCGTTGGTGCTGATAAATATTCGTAAACTCCTGCTCTATCTGCATTTTCTGGAGATAAACAAAAGCTAAAATTGCAGCAAATATATGGTTTCTGACGGGTCGTTCGCTGCGAACCTGAAAGTGCTCAATATGGCAAACCTGCTTGATCGCCCTGTGAAACTGTTCGATCTGCCAGTGCTGGTCATGGATCTGCTTGAAGTCATTGCGTTCAAAAGGGACTTCCTCTGGCAAGTAAACCACGTAGTGGCGACGCTGGTCTTTTAGCATCGTCCTGAACAACCGGATCTTACCGAAGTCTTTGAGCCATACATCCAGACCATTGTCGGGGATGTCGAGGTGTTGAACCTGCTGCCATTTACCTTTTTCCAGTGATACTGTCCTGTTTTCTCAACGGCAAACATAAACCCAGTCTGATGGTTTTTAATCGTCTTCAGGTTAGTCGTGCAGCTGTACCAGGAGTCACCGGTAACGAACGCTGGCTTCAGCCCCCATACCAGCACTTCAATCAACATTTCACGGAAGTAGTCGTTTTTTGTCTTGTCTTCCGATTTGTCGTATATCCTGTAATTCACCGGCATATGGCGCCCGGATACGTCGGTGTAATAAAGGGTGATGAGGTTAACTCCCTTAACCACTCGGTGATGTTTACCCGACCAAAAGTGGCCAACCAGTGCCACGGAGTAGCTATAAGGTTTGTCGAGCACGCTGTCATCAACGCTCAGGGTGCCGCCAATAGGGTTTAAACTTTTGACTGCTTCATCGTACATATCTTTGGGCTGATAGTTTTCACGCTTAAGAAAGCGGTTTGCGCTATCGTGAGAAAAGTCGGTAACCTCGGCCAGTCTTGTGCATGTTGATGATTTTGGCTCACTAATCAAAAAGCCAATGTATTTTGCAAGAGTGCATCGTGCAGTGGTCGGTCGAGTGGTAGTTCTCACTTTCATCCCTGAAGACATCTGTTTTTTGGCATTATCAAATTTTAGAGCCTGTTGTCAATGCGTAAGTCCTAAATGTGTTGAAGGCAATTAAAAACTGTCTACCTCAAAATAGCGACAGTGGACAAGACAGCGATGCCTTGCGCAAGATGAGCGAAGCCACCAGAAGAGCTTCCACCGTGATTGAATCTGAACTAAAAAAACTGGCAGAAATGGATATGGTGATTGTGGTAGGTGGTATGGTCAATGCTGGCAAATCAACCACCATTAACGCAATTGTTGGTTTCGAATTATTACCGGAGAAAAACATCCCGATGACGCTTCTCCCTACACTGATTCGCCATAAGCCCAGGCAATCGGAGCCGGAGCTCAGTATTCACGATCCACAGCGCATTAATGAACTGCTTGAGCGATTAAGGATACTGGGTTCAGATGAGCAAGCGAGTTTACGTTCTTGTGGGGAGCCACTGCAGCGCTTAATCCTCGACGGCAGAATTAACAGGAGTTACCAGGGCCAGGAGAACGTTTCCAGAACGCTAACCAGCTTAAACGACTTATTCTCACTTTCCAGCCAACTTGGTGTGGCAACCCCTTATGAACACTATTGTCGGATTGATCATATGCCTACCATCTCAGTGGAATATTCCATCCTTCGTGATCAGGATAACTCAGGGATGAGAGGTCAACTGGTCTTGATGGATACCCCTGGGTATAACGAACAACGTCGGGGGAGTCTGAGTGGCATAGTCCGTGAAGAAGTCTACAAACAACTGGACCAGGCATCAGGGATAATAGGTTTGATGGACTACACACAGTCCGATCCTCAACAAGAAGATACATTTTGCGAAGCACTTAGCCGGATTTCCAGACAAAGTCGCTGCAACATCTCTGCCTGGGTCAATAAGTGGGATCAGAAGAACCAAAATAGTGAAGATGAAAATCAAGTAAAAAGTCGCCTGGCTGGAAAGTTGGATGGTGTTCTAACCCGTGACAATGTGTACCCTGTTTCCGCTCGCAATGCTTTTCTGGCGAACACTGCCCTCAGAGAATTAGAACAAAACACACGCTTGCCTGATGGGGATGCCAACCCTTGGGTTAAAGATTTTTACAAGGCAACTTATGGTGATTCATGGCAACGAAGAATAAAAGGGTTGACTGCAGAGGATATTCAAGAGGATGCAGAAGACCTTCTGAATAACAGTTGTTTCCAGCAGCCGATAAAAAATATGGCTCTATTTGATTTCCGAACTGCTCTGCAGTGAAAATTGGATGTGGACCACGCAATGTAAGGCTTGAGGGCAAATTGCCGAGCAAAGCTCTGAGAGCCTTTAATGATAAGTGCTTCAGCCAGGTTCAATCTGGGAACAGTCTGTAATCCAATAAGAGCCAAAAATATTATTAAACATGCCAATACTGAGGTGGCTATTTTGGCTATCCAGTCTGCCAGCAGTAAGCTAAAGAACCAAACGGACACGGTAGAGGATTCGGCCTCTCTCTCTTTAGAATTACTTGATAATGAGATTAAAAAACTGGAAGAAGAAAATGTTGAGTTGAAAAGTAAAAGAAAGGGGATTGATAAAAAATTGCAGGAACTTGATCAGGCAGCTCAAAATTTCAAATCCTCGCTAGACAAAGCTAATTTCCTGGGTGGTTTTAAAAAAATATTTGATGAACTTGATAACAAGATCACCGACATAGTAACTAAAGAATGTGAGAATTCCAAAGGGGAATTTAAAAAGAAGTTAAAGGAGATAAATGAAAAAAATTCTGCAACTATAAATTCAGTGACCGCTATAACTAGTTCTGTGTCTGCAGTAATTGCCGGCACACTTACTAAAGTTAATACCCAGGCCGGTGCCTTCGTAGCAGGCACTGGCGCAGCCATTGCAGGCACTCTAAAGGTAATTTCTCAAAAACTGCTGGCAGCACCACACGGAAGATGACGTGAAGCCTCCTCAATCAGGTTACTCAATCTCGGAAATAACCCATCGCCCATTAGTCGGCTTTTCAGATAATCCCAAAAAGAGAGACCATACAGGCGACACGTTTTTTTCAGGCTGGCAAAGGTGTCGCGACATTGCCGCCCCAAATCGCTTCGCGTCCCACTACTGATCTTTCGTCGTTTAACATATTCTCGTATCTGACTCTCGCTCAGGTTGTTGTGCAGCGGTAAGCTCGGGTCATCCAGAACCAGTAATAGCTCTTCCTTGATTACAGCCAACCCTGACAGAGCATCCTGAAGAAGCCCACTGCACGTTTGGGTTTGGATCAGCGCCTGGAACCCCTGTCGTACTTTTATTGCCTTTTTTTCAGTTGGCTCTGTCTTGAAGTCTTTAAGGTCATCGTAAATGGCCCAGAACCATGTCCGAAGCCATTTCTGAGCCATGGCCTGCTGATCATTGACCGGATGAACTTTTGCCAGCCCTCGCTCTGCATGTATCCAGCACTGGCTGTGTTTGAAAACGTCGAACTGCCTTGCCCCATCACTGAAGGTGGTAAGATGTCCTGCTCCATGCTGTATCAGGCTGCCATAAATCATGGCTTCACTGGCCTGCTGGCGCCGTCTACCAGTTAGTCTCAGGTCTTTCATACATTCTTCCCAGGCTTCATGGCTCAGGAAGGTGACGCCTCTGTATGGATTAAGAACGCGTAGCCACTTTTTGGGGTAATCCAGTTTTTCCAGATAGATCAAGGCATCGTCGGTGAACGTGTAAGTTGACCATGGGCGGTGCAGTAGGCTTACGAAATTTTCCCGGCTTTTGCTGTCTGTGCTCTCGAACCAGGCAAAGGACTCGTTATTGATGATGGTGCAGTAACCGTTCTTCCCCTTATGCCTTGTTCCCGTGTCGTCTGTCTGGATATAACTTGAACAGCGAATACCTGTAGTCAACAGCTCATCTTTCTCAGCATGGAACTGCTCGTGTCCTTTCGTCAGAAGCTGGCTGAGTTCCCCGCTGGAAATAGAGATTCCAATGTCCCATAGCCAGTCCAGCAGTTCTGGCTGGGTAACGGAGCAACCATGATACTGGTGCAGAACGTAGGCCTGCAGCATTGGCCCGTAATGATGTCCATGAAGGCTGGCTGGCGGTTTGGCCGTAATGGTTTGTCCATCGGGTGTCACCCATTGCTCTAAAAGATATTCAATACTGGATGTTTGTATTGTCAGTTCCTGAACATGAAAAGGGGTGGTTCCATTCCTGATTGATCCCTCCGGAACATCAGTGGCAGCAATGGGTATGGATTTTTCCGCCGATGGCTTTCGGGGCTGTTTACGCTGCTTTCTGGTTTTCTCGTTGGGCTTCTTAACCTTCTGCTTTGACGAGGTGTCTGGGCTGGCTCCATCGTTACCCTCAGGAGCGGATGGATCTCCATCAGGGCTGCCGGTGTCATCATCGGGAGGTTTGGTGTTTGGTTTGATGTCAGGCTTTGCGGGCAGTTTTTTTAGACGACGAATCTCTGCTTCAAGCAATTCTATCTGCTCTTTGAGCTGAATGATCTGCTCTTGCTGCTGAGTGATGAATCTCAGTAGATCTTCAGGTTGTAACTGCTGGTGTTCTAGAAAAGCCATGGTGAGAGGATAGACGACTGACCGAAATTATCCTGCTTCCAGCACTTTTTGAGAAATTACCTCTAAAGTTGTATGAAAATAGCTATAACCAAAAACCTCCTGAAAGTATGGATTGCACTAATTTAGTTCCATTTGATGACGTTGGTGAATATGACAAATTTTCAAATGGTCTAAAAACAAAGGTAGAGAAAGAAATAAAGGAAGCTTATGGTGAAATTGACCGCGCCATGGAAGAATTGAAAACAAAGGTAATCAAGGACTGCAAGTTAATTGAATCAAATCTCAGTAACATAAATAATAACTCGACTTTAGAGTTTTAAGAGCACAATAGTTCCGGCGCATAATCTGCTAAAAGCAACCATCCCCAATGACGAAATTCGAGATGGTTGCCATGCTCACTTCAGATCATCAAGTAATCCTCAGGGAGCTCGCTTCATATACAACCTTTCTTGCTGGAGCGCTATCATCAACTGCAGTACCAACGTTCTGCGAACTGCTGTTCGGTTGCATGCTTTCAGCCGACGGCTTTGTTACACAGGCGTTGTTAACAATTGATTTTCATTGTGTGTGGAGCAGCTACCACCACTGGCTATCTCAGGGCAAGTGGCAATGGAAGAACTTGGCACGCCACTTGATCCGTCTGGTCTGCTCCAAAGCTCCTGAGAATCAACCTGTGGTCCTGGGGCTTGATGACTGGGTAATCGAACGGTTTTCCGACAAAGCCCCTGCTTGTCGTACACATCATCAACACAGCAAGAAACGCAATCGGCCGACGTACATCTGGGGGCAGTGTTGGGTTTCCCTGGCCATCATATTTGAGCGGGCTGCAGATGAAGTATTTACCGCCATACCGGTGATCTCATTTCCGACACCAGCTTCAGGTAACACCAGCAAACTGAAAATTGCCGTGGCCATGCTCAGGGTGGTACGCAATGAAGTGAAGGATCGAGTGCTACGCCTGCTAACCGATTGCTGGTATATGAACTGGACACTGATAAAGCCAGCTCTGGAAATGAACATAGAAGTTGTTGGTCAGATACCTTCAAATCGGGCCCTCTATGCTTTGCCGCCAGCACCCACCGTAAAGAAGCGAGGGCGCCCAAAAAAGTACGGCATCAAGATGACGACAGAACAGGTTAAGAAACTGCCGGAAGAAAAAGCAACAGTATGGATGTACGGCAAATTTCGCAAAATACGTTATCGTACCCTGATCTGTCGCGCCAGATTCCTTAAAGGTCGTGAAGTACGCGTCGTCTGGAGTCGCTTTGAAAATGACAAAGGTCTGACCGAAAGCAGAATATTCATCTCGACCAATCCGGAACTTGAGGGACTGGAGGTGCTTCGTGCCTATTCCCGGAGATGGCCGGTAGAGCCAATGTTTCACCAACTCAAACATGCTTTTGGCTGTTGCCATTTATGGCAGCAGAAATTGCGAACACTGCTTCGATGGATGCATTTGAAAATGGCAGGCTATGCATTATTGCAGTTATTAACCGTTTGTAAAAATCAGGCATGTCTGAATATTTCTCGGATACCCTGGAGAAGCCCGGATACAACCACTGCAGGCATGATGAAAATTGCTCTTTCAGGAATTATTCCGAGGTTCTCTATTCGCAAGGGCTGGAACAGATATAAGCAAAAATATGAGTTCAATTTTCGCGATCTGATCGACCAGTTAATACCGGATAATTCAGAAGCAGCATAACTAAAGGCTTTTAGGCAAAAAACGGAAGTAATAACGAACTTGGAAAAACAGTTCACTGATTTCGGCTTGCTTCACTATAAAAAGCTGACCGAATTATCGTTTTATACAGACTCTAAAGTCGAGGATAATAATATAAATGCAATTATTAACTTGAGCAATTCTTACCTGCCGATTACGTTTGCCCCACAGGTTATAAATTTGGCTCTTGTAGGATTTCAGACTGCTACTGGGTTGAACATTGCTGAAGCCCTTTATCTACAAAGGTTGTCAGCATATTGTCCGGTAATGTTGCCCAATCCTTGTTTTTCGTGACCTACAGTCAGTTTTCACTGTAGAGCAGTTCGTAATCAAAATAGAGCCATAAATTTTTATATAGAAAGACTTTCTATAGAAAAAATAATTACTCATATTACCAACCCTTTAATAATACGACAAGATGGGATTTGGGGCAGATTCTGTAGTGTGGCGAATAGTGAGGAGTGGGGTAAGGTAACAGTGTCTTGTATTGATCAGCCAAAACTGATTAAAGAAGCTAAAAAAATAATTGTAGAGGCTCGTGATAAAATTTTTAACAATATTCGTCAAAATATTGTAGATCCGGTTCATAATGGAATTGATACCTGCATAGAACAGTTAAAAATAGGTAAAAAATCCATTGGTGAAGATTTACAAAATCTCCTTAGAGAAAATGAGGCAGAAAAAAACAAAAAAACAGCGCAAAAGAATGCCCTCGAATCCATAAGAGAAAAGTTAAAACAGAGTGATGTTGATGCACTGTATACAGCCACTAACAAATTTATACCGCAGCAACCTGGGCCTTCATCTTCACCACCGCCACCTGGGCCTTCATCTTCACCACCACCTTCACCACCGCCACCTTCTCTCCCTCCAGTTCGAGCACCCATGGAATTGTCCGGAAATCAGCAATCCGGAAGGGGCATCTCGAATGAATATCAGCAAACGGAGCCTTCACCTTCAGTAGTTGCAACGCTCTCACCACCTTCACCACCACCGCCGCCTCCCCTCCCTCCAGTTCGAACACGATTTCAGCTAATAATGTACCAACGTCGTTTAGCAATCAACGGCGAGCCTGATCAATCAGAATCTCCCGATAATTCTAACAGGGAATGGGAACCCTGATGAGCAGCGTCACTGTTTTGCCTGTCTATCCGACTTATCAGGATTTCTTAACCGCAAGTAATACTGTGCTATTTAACCAGCACTGTACAGTGAATTGCCGGTTCCCGTTAACCTCTTTTAACCACTCAGAGACACCACCCTGTCAGAGTTTCTATGAATAACGTATTTGGCAACACCCCCGCCTTAAATTCTCCGGCCTGTGCTATTTGCCAGCGTACCGATCATGATCCGGGTGGCCACTCCATGGTCAGGACACTCTGCCAGCCGGAGCCCCACTTTTTCCACCCGGACTGTATTCCTCGATGGTGGGGCGATTCCACTGCAGATGCTTTACGGGAGCGCCGTTGTTATGTGTGCCATGAACCGACACTGCGGTTAGTGAGTGAACCCGGCGGGAGAGCATTCACAGCCTGGCCTGCTGACGTAAATCGTCCCGGCGATCAGGCCATGCCTCCTATCCAGGGGACCGCTGCCAATAGTGTGCAGCAGGATTGCTCCTGGCCAGATTCCAGAATTATGCTGTTATTCGATGCTGCTGAAAAGGGCGATCATAAGCGCCTGCAAACGCTGATCGAACGGGGCATCAATGTCAATGCCACGGGCAGGGAGGGTGTCACGCCGCTGCACATTGCCACCCGCAACGGTCACGTCGCCTGTCTGCAAACGCTCATCGGCAAGGGGGCCGATCGCCTGCCGGCCCTGATAACGGCAGCTGATTATGCGGTCTCCGTCATCTATACCGCTGTCAGGGAAGGTAAAATCGCAACCATGATCGAGCTGTTCCGCCGGGGGGAGGAACTGTATAGTACGTTGCGTGATGTGATCTTCACTGGCGCTGATGTCAATGCGGCCCGAACAACCGATGGTGAAACGCCGCTGCACATCGCCACCCGAAGCGGTAACGTTGAGTGTTTGAAAATCCTGATGGCCAACGGTGGGGATGTCAATGCGCCCCTGACAACCAATGGCGAAACGCCCCTGCACATCGCCGCCAGCATAGGCGACGTCGACTGTTTGCGAACCCTTGTGGGTTATGGGCCCGATACCAAAGCCAACTTACAGACCCTTTATGATCAGACCACTGCCGTCATGCAAAGGGCCAGGGAGAGCAAAATGGTGGCCTTGCAAGCCCTGCTTGAACGGGGGCAGTCACTCTACTCAGCCCTTAAAGACCTGATCTGCCAAGGAGCCAATATCGAAGCGGTCCGGGCCGATGGCGCCACACCTCTGCACCTGGCTGCCCAACACGGCCATCTGGAGTGCCTGCAATTGCTGGTTATTATGGGAGCGGATGTCAACGCCCGCGACTACTATGGACTGGACACGCCACTGGATCTCGCCTCTATGAAAAACCATACCGACTGTGTGCGGGCTCTCCGGCAAGTCCTGAAAACCGGAACTGGTGATCATGCGGCCGCTACCTCCGTGGCAACCGGTGGAAGGGCAACGTGGGGTTGGAATCAAAACCTTCGGGATAAGCCACCAGAGCAAGACTTTCAGCAAGAGCTGTTGCTCCGCTTACAGGAACTGGTCCAACAACGACCAATAGGCAGTGATATGGGATCAATAAACACAACGTTGGCACCGCCTGTAGATCGTCAATCCGGCCAGTTGATGGAGGAAAGAAATAGGCGATCATCCGCTGGAAGTGGTGGTCAATTCATGGCAAAGACAAGTAAAGCACGTGCCAATCAGCAACGTCCTGAGATACCACCAAAACCACGCATGCTGAAAAAACCACCGATTGCACCCAAGCCCAAAATAGCTAAAAAACCACCGATAGCGCCTAAAGTGAAACCGCCTGATGTGAAAGGGCTATCCAATCAGGAAGTACGTTCCCAGCCCATCAACGCTGTTCGGGCAAGTGGGTCGTTACTTGATGAACTCAGGGAAAGGCTGAGTCAACGGTCTGCCAACAAACAGGGGTTTGATCAATAGTCTGCCTGAGACAGCGCTTACTTTTTGCTCTGTTTACACGGTTGTTTCAAAATAACACAGCTCCGGTGCAATATTCTTTACCTCTCCAATGACTACCAGATGTTTGTGGTCATCACTTGAATTCCGGTGAACAAGCGTTCCTTGGCCGGTGCAAGTCGGCTAGATTCGTGCCTGACTGTAGGATTTAACGACAATCGCCTTGTTAAAATTTTTGTTTATGTTTTTGGCTCTTGTAGGATTTCAGACTGCTACTGGGTTGAACATTGCTGAAGCCCTTTATCTACAAAGGTTGTCAGCATATTGTCCGGTAATGTTGCTCAATCCTTGTTTTTCGTGACCTACAGTCAGTTTTCACTGTAGAGCAGTTCGTAATCAAAATAGAGCCATGTTTTTTTATGGAATTTATTCTGCTGATTTTTGTCTTACCCACAGTTTTGAGCCGTAAAGTAGGCAAAAGCGATGAATGTCAGCGGCAACGCGGCAGATTTATTCTTTAGTTGCTCTATCTGTATGGGTGACGACGGATATCTTGGACAATTTGGTGGGCGTTCACTGGTCAAAAGCTCTTGCCCGTCATCCGACGTTTTCCACCTGGAATGCATTACCAAATGGCTTGACAGCGCACAGCAGTTGGCAAGAAGCCTTGATCAACGGGAATGTGTGTGCTGCCAACCGGCACTGCCCTTGATCCGTCTGAACGGTATGAAAGCAATTGACGACGAATCACGTTATTGTGAAACCCTGATGTTTAATGCCTGCCGTACCGGGAATCTGGAAACACTGAAAATGCTGTTGCGCGAAGACGAGACTTTGGCCAATCGGACTTACCATTCAGTGACCGCCGGTCATCCTGAACACCTGTTAGCTGTCGCCATAAAGAAAGAACATACTTATGTAGTCCGGCTCCTGATCGACTACGGTGCCGATGTCAATGCCGTCGAGCACAATGGTGAGTCCCCCTTGTACATTGCTGCCCAGAAGCGCCGCACCAAGGATCTCAATATGCTGATCAAGGCTGGGGCGGATATCAATAACGTACTGCGAACGGCTGTCCGGGAAGGCGATGCTCCATTGCTTAGATACCTGATCAGCACAGAACCCAGCCAACTTGCCCTTAATAACGCCCTGTGCGAAGCCGCCGAGCGGGGGCAAACGCAATGTCTTGAAATCCTGATCAGAGCGGAAGCGAACAACCTTAACGATGCCCTGTGTGCTGCTGCCGAGCGGTGGCAAACCCAATGCCTTACCCCCCTGATCAAGGCGGGAGCGAACGCCCTTAATCGTGCTTTGTACATCGCTGTTCTGTCGGAAAACATCAAGGGCCGACGTGTTCTGGAACAACATGGTGCAAATATTATTACCGTAATGCACACTGCTGCCAGAGAAGGTTCTTTGGAATTTTTCAATCTCCCGCTCGACCCGAGACACATCAATGAAACCGATAAGGAAGGTCAAACGCCGCTGCATATCACTGCGGCCAAAGGTCATAGCGGGTGCCTGGAAAGATTGCTTGAAATCAGCAGAGAGAAGGTCAATGCCAGCAATAACAGTGGCGAAACAGCCCTGCATCTGGCCGTTTACAATGGCCGCGTCGGATGCCTGAGACCGTTGATTGAAAATGGGGCGAATTTGAATGCCATCAATAAGAACGGCGAAACAGCCCTGCATATAGCCACCAAAATCAGCCTTAATGAAGGCCATCAACAATGGACTGACATGGGCAGAGATATCAATGAAACCTTGGCAAACGGTAGGACGCCCAAACACTATACCAACAACAAACAAGAAAGCGGTGACGAGTGCCTGAGAGAGCTTGTTGATAACAGAGGAGTGAATATTAATGTCACTGATAACGACGGCATCACGCCTTTGCTAATAGCTGCCTTTTGGGGCAAATTTGATCGCCTGACATTGCTGATCGACGCAGGAGCGGATATCAATGCCGTTGCTAACTGCGGTACAACGGCAATAAGTGCAGCCGCTTGCTGGGGGCGAACCGATTGCCTGAGAAAGCTGCGTGACATGAAAGCGGATATCAATGTCAAAAGACGTATAGATGGTGCTATGCCCCTGCATAAGGCCGCTACTCAAGGCCACACAGAGTGTGTGAAAGAGCTGCTGGCCGATAGCCGAATCCAGGTAAATGAAACGATGAACAATGGCATTACGGCTCTCCACTTGGCTGCCATACAGGGCCACACAGAGTCCGTCAAGGCATTGCTGGCCGATAGCCGAATCCAGGTAAATGAAAGGATGAACAATGGCATTACGGCTCTCCACTTGGCTGCCATGAAGGACCACACAGAGTCCGTCAAGGCATTGCTGGCCATTCCCGTAATCCAAGTCAATGATAAGATGAACGACGGCTGGACGGCTCTCCACTTGGCTGCCAAGTATGGCCACACAGAGTCCGTCAAGGCATTGCTGGCCATTCCCGGAATCCAAGTCAATGATAAGACTAACGACGGCTGGACGGCTCTCCACTTTGCTGCCGTTGAGGGCCACACAGAGTCCGTCAAGGCATTGCTGGCCATTCCCGGAATCCAAGTCAATGATAAGATGAACGACGGCTGGACGGCTCTCCACTTGGCTGCCAAGTATGGCCACACAGAGTCCGTCAAGGCATTGCTGGCCATTCCCGGAATCCAAGTCAATGATAAGATGAACGACGGCTGGACGGCTCTCCACTTGGCTGCCAAGTATGGCCACACAAAGTCCGTCAAGGCATTGCTGGCCATTCCCGGAATCCAAGTCAATGATAAGATGAACGACGGCTGGACGGCTCTCCACTTGGCTGCCAAGTATGGCCACACAAAGTCCGTCAAGGCATTGCTGGCCATTCCCGGAATCCAGGTCAATGATAAGATGAACGACGGCTGGACGGCTCTCCACTTGGCTGCCAAGTATGGCCACACAAAGTCCGTCAAGGCATTGCTGGCCATTCCCGGAATCCAGGTCAATGATAAGATGAACGACGGCTGGACGGCTCTCCACTTGGCTGCCAAGTATGGCCACACAGAGTCCGTCAAGGCATTGCTGGCCATTCCCGGAATCCAAGTCAATGATAAGATGAACGACTGCTGGACGGCTCTTGACTTAGCTATCAAGAACGGCAACACCCTGTGCCAGGAACTCCTTACTGAAAATGGGGCCCACCCATCGGCCTGTCTTCTAATGTGAGCAATAAAATGGCTTGGGGAAACGACGTCAGGCCTTGAATCTTGATTGTTTCAAACCTCCACCTCGTACAGCGCCAAGCTCGGCGCAGTACCCTTGATCTCACCATCCTGAATAAACACTTTCTCTCCAGCGCTCACTGACTCTCCCTTAGCGGTAATCATCGATCCATCCCGAAGCTCTGCCTGGCTGGTGCCGTTGCCATTATTGGCGGTAATGGTGGCGACAACCCGCACACCTTCAGGAATCAGTGCTCTGAATTGCTGCCAGATATTGGTGGTGGCCATGGTCTATTATCTCCTTATCTAATTGGTGAGGAATGCACAATGGAATTTACTGAAGAGTATGAAGATGTCCTTCAAAATCTTGAGTATCCGATTATGAATTACTATTACCAGAACCCTGTTTTGGAGGATTGGGATGTCAAACGGGCACTGGAGGCCACCATTGAGCATTACCGGGCCGAATTCGCCAACCGGCCGCCCAGGACGAAGAACCTGTCACTATTTGAGCAGCAGCTGAGCGGTCAGCTGATTACAATCTGCGAATGGCGCCTTGGCAGGGTCAGCCTGGATGAGGTGACAGCGATGACTGAGAAGTATGCCTACCAGTTTAAGGAAGATGACTTTATAAAAACGTCTGAAGAACTTCAAAAGTGCCTGAAGCGGATCATCAAGTCTGTCGAGCGATGGAACCGAGTGAACGGTAAGCAGGGCTATTTGAATTTCACTGCACAATTTTTTCCTGTCCCTTAGTAGTGGCGCTCTAAATCAACTGATTGGATAACAGCTCCCACGCCACTTGCACTGATACTCGTGGCCAGGCACAGTCCCTGCCAATCGCCGGTTATATCCTCAGCCTGGCACCCAAAAAAAGGGCTTGGTTTCCCGATTCTCAGAATCCTCGTTTTGATCTCTCTTGGCAGTGGTGCATTGCTTGATTTTGCTGCGGCTGCCTTCGAAGGGAAAGAAACCGGGGAACAAGCTTTGCTCAGGAAATTTTTTGCTTTCTCTGAGCTGGCGGTTTATACCGTCACCCAGTCTTTGCTGCTTCGATGATATTCTCTGGTAGGAGTAGCAGTATGTTTTTTCCGGCGTCATGATAGCCATCCTTTATTATTTTTTTGATCGGACGTCCATAATTATACTATGTCAATGATCACATTGAATTCCATCAGCCTTTTAAGGTCTGGCAAGCTCCTGCTGGAGAATGCATCAACAACAATCCATTCAGGTCAGCACGTCGGCCTTGTGGGTGCTAATGGGTGTGGCAAATCAAGCCTGCTTGCGTTGCTTACCGGGGATTTGCAACCTGATAAAGGTGAGCTTACGTTTGATAAGGGGCGTGGGTTGGCCCATATGGCTCAGGAAATTGATGTCCTGGATCGTAATGCTGTGGACTATGTATTGGATGGTGACGTTGAGCTTCGCCGAATAGAGCAGGCGATTGTTGATGCAGAAACCGCAGGAAAGCATGAGAAACTGGCAGATTTGCATGAGCAACTCCTGAGTGCAGATGGCTATACAGCACGTTCTCGAGCAGAGCAGTTATTGCATGGATTGGGTTTTAATCACGACGTGCTGAAAAAAAGTGTTCGTGACTTTTCCGGCGGATGGCGAATGCGGCTGAACCTGGCAAAGACCTTGATGTGCCCGTCTGACATCATGTTACTTGATGAACCAACCAATCATCTGGATCTGGATGCCATTGTCTGGCTTGAAAACTTTCTCAAGCGATACCCCGGAACATTGCTGGTTATTTCCCATGACCGGGATTTTCTTGATGCCGTTACTGATCACACACTCCATATAGAACATCAGACACTGTTCCAGTACCGTGGAAATTATTCGGCTTTTGAGCACCTCAGGGCTCAGAGACTTCAACAGCAGCAGGCTGCTTTTGAGAAACAGCAAAAGCTGCGGGCCCATATGGAAAAATTTGTTGAGCGCTTCAGAGCCAAGGCGACCAAGGCCAAGCAGGCTCAAAGCCGTTTGAAGGCTCTGGCAAGGCTTGAAGACATATCAGCGGCCCATGTAGATTCACCATTCTCATTTACTTTTCCAGAAGCTGATAAGATGTCTGCACCGCTACTGGTACTGGATACGGCTGAACTGGGATATGCTGATAAGCCGTTATTAAAACTGGGCATCAACATTCAACCGGGCAGCCGTATTGGGCTGCTTGGCGCAAATGGTGCCGGTAAATCGACCCTGATCAGAACGCTTGCCGGGGAATTGCCTCTGATTTCAGGCAAGGTTCATCCGGGAGAGCACTTAAGTATTGGCTACTTTGCACAACACCAGTTGGAGAGCCTGGATTTCAATGCCAGCCCTTTGCTTCACTTGCAAAGGCTTTCACCGGAAGCCAGAGAGCAGGAGTTGAGAAACTATCTTGGCGGTTTTGGTTTTCACGGAGATAAGGCTCTGGAATCGATTCAAGGGTTTTCCGGCGGTGAGAAAGCGAGACTGGCTCTGGCAATTATTGGCTGGCAGAAGCCAAACCTGTTGCTGCTTGATGAGCCAACCAACCATCTTGATCTTGATATGCGTCTGGCCCTGACGATGGCTTTACAGTCATTTGAGGGGGCCGTGATTCTGGTTTCACACGATCGTAACCTGATTCGAAGCACTACCGATGAGCTTTATTTGATTCATGATGGCCGCATGGAAGCATATTCCGGTGATCTCGATGACTACAGCCAATGGCTGGTTCAGCTTCGCTCCAGGGAACGCAATGAATCCCGTAGTGCCAGGAGCATGGAGAACGCTGAAGAAGTGGTTGGCGCAGCACAACAGAGTGTACAACAGAGCGCACAACAGAGCGCACAACAGAGCGCACAACAGAGCGCACAGCAGAAGAAAAACATACGACATCAGGAGGCTGAAAGGCGTAAGGCACTGCGGCCTTTGAGGCAAACTGCGGAAAAACTCGAACGCCAGCTGGAGGACCTGCAATCCTCACTTGCGCAGGTGGAAGAACTGCTCTCTGACCCGTTGATATACGAAGAAACAGCCAAAGAAAAACTGAAAGAGCTGCTGACCCGGCAAACAGCACTTAAACAGCAGACGGCAGAAATAGAAGAAGCATGGATGGAAGCTCTGGAAGCCATCGAAAACGCCGAAGCCAGCTTGTAGATCAATTTATAAACTGGCTTATAAACTGAGTTATATAAAGAGCGGGGCAAGGATGCCCCACAAGCTTATCTAACCAGGGTCTATGCGACAGCTTCATGCTCGCTGGCTTCTTCCTCTGTTACGATATCCAGTTTACCCAATAGAGTGGTCACACGTTCACCCCATGCGCTGAGCTCCTGCTTAAGCTGGATATTCTCTTCTTCAAGGCGGGTATTAGCAGACCGCAGGTCTTCTACTTCCATTCTTGATAATTCCAGTTTATCAATCAGGTTCTGGAGTCTTGATTCAAGTTGGCCTAGGGATTCGATAGACATAACGACATTTGCACCAAGAGGTCTGGTAAAAGTATTTAATAGTTTGCACTATTGCGGCAAGTTACGATAGCACGTTTTTGTCAGTTTTGATCACAAGAGATTGCTGTCATTAAGAATACTTCAGTAAAGCCTGACTATACTAGGCTTAATTCAAGATAAATTGTTGAATTTATGGGTTATCAGTACGATGCATTGTAAAGCAGAGCAATCGGTTACCTTGTGGGCTCATTCCGAATGAAGCTTCATTGCAGAAGAGTCCTTTATGGGAAGACAAGTACCCAGAAGCCTGTTGCTTCGGGAGTTCCAGATGAGCAAGACTTTTCAGCCCTGTGCCAGAATTATTTCAGCTTTGAACGTGGAAGATGAGGCGATTCGGGCTTTTTATATTTCCCTGATCAATAATCAAAGTGTTGATGAATACATTAATGAACGACACCTGCACTTTTGCTCACGACAGGTTGAAGGCTACTTTTTGAGTCATGTCCTGGCATTGACGGAGCTGGCTTTGGAGTTACCGGTCGTCAGGACGTAATTGCCTGCGGTTGGTCGGGCAATAGCCAGAGAATCAATCCCGGATAAGCTGACAAAATAAAATGAAGTAGATAAACTGCCTGCAATTTCCAGTGCTCTCATTGTTTCTGTGAGAGAACTTTTTAATTAACAATAACAACCCTGAAGAGCCATAGTAAACAGCCTTCAGTAAAGTGAAGGTAACTTTACCCCGGATCGGGAATGCCAGAAGGCATTTCCAGAGAAGTATGTTATGGCCAGGAAAGAGAAACAGGAAGTTTATGCCTGCAGTGATTCCTGCCGATTCGGTTGGGCTTGTAGAGCCCAAAGCGATACCGTTTGATCAGACTCTGTCGTTAAACTGTGGTGAGCGGCTGGATGGATTCCAGCTTATGGTGGAAACCTATGGTGAACTGAATCCGTCTCGCTCCAACGCGGTACTGATCTGTCATGCCCTCAGTGGGCACCATCATGCGGCAGGCTATCACACGCTGGAAGATCGTAAGCCCGGTTGGTGGGATAACTTTATTGGCCCGGGCAAGCCAATCGATACCTGTCGGTTCTTTGTTGTCTCCCTCAATAACCTGGGAGGATGCCATGGCAGTACTGGCCCAACCAGCATCAATCCCAGGACGGGTAAACCTTATGGGCCAGACTTTCCGGTAGTCACTGTTGCTGACTGGGTTAACAGCCAGGCAATGCTGGCGGACCATCTGGGAATTAAGCAATGGGCTGCGGTTATCGGGGGCAGCCTTGGCGGAATGCAGGCTCTGCAATGGAGCATTGCCTATCCAGAACGACTTCGCCATGCGGTCATCATTGCGTCAGCGGCCAGACTATCTGCGCAGAATATTGCCTTTAATGAAGTCGCCCGGCAGGCGATCATGTCGGATGAGCAGTTTCTGGGGGGGCGTTACCTGGAGAAGAGCAGCATCCCCCGCAAGGGTCCTGACTCTTGATCACATCTCTCCAGCGCTGAACTGCCGGGCTATCTGCCAGGTTTTTACCCGATCCTGCAATTTCGCCCAGCCTTCCCATACCACTAACCAGCCGGGCTGCCCTGTATGCTTTGAATCACCCCAACCACCAAGCCGAGCAATCGTTTGAAGCAGCCAAGTGACTGTTGGCGGCTTATCGGGCAACGCTTTTTTTTCATAGGTTAGCCAGAGAACCTGCCATTCATCATCACTGACCACCTCATTCGCGAGTGTTTTTTCACTCCAAAGCTTTCTGTCTTTGTGCTGCCTGTCATTCGGTAACATTAATGCTTCACGGATTTGCATTAGTCTGACAGCGACAAACATTAATATGACCGCAAGTCGTTCAATGTTATCCGGAGATTGCAGACGAAGCCTTTCTACTCCTGCTCCCGATTTCCAAGCCTTATGGAACTCTTCTATTCGTCATCGGAGCTCGTAAAATCGAATGATAGAGCGACAGTCTTCGAATGTTTCAATATCTTCAGTTGTCAATAGTACCCAGTGCAAACGGTCTTCGGAGTCATTGCCAATCTCTTCAGCCGACACAATATTCATAGTTACCGGTTCCGGCCTGCCGCCTGGCCTTTGCGGCGCCTGTATTGTCATCTTCTTTCTTTTGACCTGCAGCGTTGCCTTTCGCTTCTTTCTACCTCCTTTTTGAGGAACCACTATCGTATATTTCCCCAACACTTCAGTCTGAGCTAAGGAATCAAATAATAAGAGTTCGCCATCCACCAGGATTCTGTTTTGTGTAGCTCTTACAACAAACCGCTGTCGGTTATCCAGTTTGTAGTGCATATATTCGTATATATCCGCCTCCCGGTCGCAAACACTGATGATGTCAGGCATTTTACCCCCCATCCTTTGTTCTGTGTTTTCAGAGGCTCTTTGCCACTTAAAGCTTTCCTTTCCCTCGTAAGGTAGCTGACGACGTTGGTTCTTTTTCCCCCGCTGAACGTCCTCTCTAACCCATCGTTCTTGATCAATAAGCCCAATGCTTCGCTCTGTATCCGCATCAACCAAGAAGACAGAGTGGACGTGGAATCCTCTGGTTTTAGAGCCTTCAGGACCTCCAAGATCACCAAGCTCGGATCTGACAGCATGTTTATAACCCAGGGTTGTTGTATCTTCGAGAGCCAGAAGTAGGCGAGACTGTCTCGCTATTTTGGCAGTTGCCTGAAAGCCTGCCTCAGCTATTGCTTCAGGCTTTACGGCCTCATTCTCAATCAGCCGGTAAGCTCCAGTTACCAGTGCGGTATAACCTTCGCATGAAGATGACAAAGAATTACCGGTATGAGCTGAAAGCTCGGCAGCAACTTTGACAAGTCGTTTTGTACGTCGAGTATCGCCCAAATCAGCACATCCAAAAGTTAGTTCTGACCATGGTTTAGGAGAAAGTGGAAGCATGACCTGTTTTATCAGTGAGAAATGATAGAACAAGGTAGCTATTTGTGATCAAGAGACAGGCAAGGGTCTGGGACTTGCCCGCTTGGTGGGTCATATCACTTATCTGTCTGATGATGCCATGGGAGCCAAATTCGGTCGTGAGCTGAAGAATGATGGTTTCAATTACGATTACAATGTCGAGTTTCAGATAGAAAGTTATCTGCGCTATCAGGGCGAAAGCTTTTCCGGAAGCTTTGATGCCAACACTTATCTGTTAATGACCCGGGCACTGGATTACTTTGATCCGGCCAGTGATTATGCCAACAGCCTGCCTGATGCGTTAAGCAGAGCAACCGCCAGATTCTTTCTTGTTTCGTTCTCAACGGACTGGCGTTTCTCTCCGCAGCGCTCAAGGGAGATAGTTGACGCTCTGATGAGGATGGATAAGGATGTGACTTACCTGGAAGTGGATGCTCCCCAGGGGCACGATGCTTTTCTGATGAATATCCCCCGCTATGAGCGTGGTTTGTCGGCCTATTTGAATCGGGTGGCCAGGGAGTGCTTATGAGCCGGGGAGATGTTCAAATTATCAGTGACTGGGTTGCACCGGGCAGCCGAATTCTTGATCTGGCCTGTGGTGATGGGCAGCTACTGCATGAACTTCAGCGAGAGAAACAGGTCAGCGGTTATGGTCTGGAAATTAATGCCCGGAATATTGAAGCCTGCATTGAGCGCGGAGTGAACGTTATTGAGCAGAATCTGGATTGTGGTCTGGGGAACTTCAGGGATGGTAGTTTCGATACGGTTATTATGACCCAGGCACTTCAGGTGATGCACTTCCCACACCTGGTGCTGGAGGAGATGCTCAGGGTTGGACGGGCATGCATTGTCACTTTTCCTAACTTCGGCCACTGGCGTTGCCGTTTCTATCTTGCCGCCTACGGCCGCATGCCGGTTTCGAAGTTTATGCCTTACACCTGGTATGACACGCCCAATATCCACTTTTGTACCTTCAGCGACTTTGAGGCCCTGTGTCAGGAGAAACATTACCGGGTATTGAACCGAATGGTCGTGGATCAATCGTATAAAAGCGGACTGGCGGGCAGTGTCTGGCCAAATCTCATGGGAGAGGTGGCCATTTATCACTTAACAACCGTGAAAGGGGAGACGGCTTAATGGCGATGTTGCGTAGTATAACGTCAATGACTCAGCGTTTGATGGCATACTCAGTCTTGCTGGTGTCGGGCGTTATTGGGATGGTTAATCCCGTGATGGCTGAAAGCCAGATTCCAGAAGCCCGGGTGATGAACCAGAAACCCATTCAGATGGGCAATTATCAGGTTTATTTCAGTGCTTTCAATAGTACATTTGTACCGCCTGGTATTGCCGAGCAATATAATCTCCGTCGAGGTGGTCGTTACGGGATCGTCAATATCGCGATTCGTGATGTTTCATCGGATGAGCTGGGCACAGCAGTCACCGGTAAGGTCAGTGGCCATACGATGAACCTGTTGACTCAGAAAAGCAGTCTGAAATTTTCTGAGGTCAAAGAAGGCAGTGCGATTTACTATCTGGCCGACTTTACGTTTTCAGATGAAGAGCTGCTAAAATTTGCCATAGATGTTAAACCTCAGGGAAGCGCTCGAAGTGAAACGCTTCGCTTTGAGCAGACCTTTTACCATTAAAATGTCGCCTGTTAGTTCTGTTTGTGTTGCTGGTTTTGCGAAGCGACATTTTAATCAGGGGTAATGTGCTGAATTGAGAGAAACCGTATGAATGAGGGTACTCGCAGGGTTGTGCTGGCCAGTGGTAACCAGGGCAAACTGGCGGAGTTTCAGGAAATGTTTGGGCCTTTGGGTATTTTGATGCAGCCCCAGAGTGAATTTGGTATTGGTTCAACCTATCCGGAAGCTGAAGAAACAGGCCAGACCTTCATTGAAAATGCCATTATCAAGGCCCGTTATGCTGCCGGGATATCAGGTCTTCCCGTCATTGCTGATGACTCAGGCCTTGAGGTTGATTACCTCAAGGGAGAACCGGGCATCTATTCTGCCCGCTATGCGGGGCCGGAATCCTCCGCTGCAGACAATAATCAGAAGCTGTTGAATCGGCTACAGGGGATTAAGTCTGCCGAAAGAACGGCACGATTTCACTGCGTGCTGGTCTACCTTCGCCATGAACATGATCCTACTCCGATTATTGCCCATGGCCGGTGGGAAGGCTATATCATTGAAGAGGCGCTGGGTGATCACGGATTTGGCTATGATCCACTGTTTCTGGTGCCGGCAGAACATCTTACGGCAGCAGAGTTGCCCTCGGAGTTGAAGAACCAGCTCAGTCATCGTGCCCAGGCTATCCAGCAGCTGGTTACCCGCCTCAAGGAGATAAAATACTGAAGCCGGATTGCCTGCTTCAGTGCGGTCAACATGCTCAAACTTCCTCCTCTCAGTCTTTATATTCATGTGCCCTGGTGTGTGAAGAAGTGTCCTTATTGTGATTTCAACTCGCACAGAATCACGGGTGATGTACCTGAAGACGCTTACATCAAGGCACTGCTGCATGATTTTGAAAAGGAACTGCCAAACGTCCAGGGGCGATCAATACACTCAATTTTTATTGGCGGTGGTACACCCAGTTTGTTGACGGCAAACGCCTATCAGCAGTTGTTTAATGGTCTTCAGGCACAGATCATGTTCCCGGATGATATCGAGATCACCATGGAAGCCAACCCGGGTACTTATGAGCACGATCGCTTTCAAGCCTATCTGGATGCCGGGGTGAATCGCTTGTCATTGGGCGTACAAAGTTTTCAGGATGAGAAATTAGCAGCATTGGGTCGTATTCACTGTGCCGATGAAGCCCAACAAGCCATTGCTTCAATCACCAGTCATGGCTTCAGCAATATCAATATCGACCTGATGCACGGTTTACCGGGGCAATCTCCGGATGATGCGCTTTACGACCTGAAGCAGGCTATTGACCTGAAGCCAGCACACATCTCCTGGTATCAGCTGACCATCGAGCCCAATACGGTTTTCTACTCCAAAACACCGGTATTACCGGCCGATGACACACTTTGGGAGATTCAGGAAGCCGGACAGGCGCTGCTGGCATCAGCGGGCTTTCAACAGTATGAAATATCGGCCTACAGTCAGCCCGGGCAACGCTCAAAACATAATCTGAACTACTGGCAGTTTGGCGATTATATCGGTATTGGCGCCGGAGCCCATGGCAAACTGACCCATGCAACGACCGGGCAGATTTATCGTAACTGGAAAACCCGGATGCCAGCCGATTATCTGGCCGCTGATAGCTACATTTCCCATGCCTTTGAGGCGGGGCGACGAGTGCTTGAGGCCGAAGAGCTCCCCATTGAATTTATGATGAATGTGCTGCGGCTTCATGATGGCGTTGATGCACAGCTCTATGGTGAGAGAACGGGACAGGCATTGAGCCGTATCAACCGGAAACTGCAACTTGCCCAACAAAAAGGGTTGCTGGAGCCTTTGGCGTCAGTGAACCGGCTCAAGCCTACCCCGACAGGCAGGCTGTTTCTGAATGACTTACTGGAATTATTTGCCTGATCCGGTCAATGGATACGAGTAAACAGCAGATCCCAAACCCCATGCCCCAATTGATGACCCCGCTTTTCAAACTTGGTGAGTGGGCGAAAATCCGGTCTTGGTGAATAACCGTTGTCGGGGGCCATGTTGTCGAAGCCTTCTGCGGCAGTCATGACTTCCAGCATCTGTTCGGCATAATTTTCCCAGTCGGTGGCCAGATGGATCATGCCACCCATTTCCAGCTTGGGACGGATAGACTGAATAAAAGCGGGCTGAATCAGGCGGCGCTTATGGTGACGTTTCTTGTGCCATGGGTCCGGGAAGTAAATCTGTACCCGTGACAGGCTACCATCAGGCACGCACTGCTTCAGCACTTCAACTGCATCGTCGCAATAGGTCCTCAGGTTGTGGATACCCGCCAGACGAGCTTCATTAAGAAGACTGCCCACTCCCGGGCGGTGTACTTCAATACCAATAAAGTGCTTATCGCTTTCCTGTGTCGCCATGGTTACCAGGGAATGCCCCATGCCATAGCCAATTTCCAGAACCCGTGGCGCTTCATTAGCAAATGCATTCAGGAAACCCTCTGAGCCCAGTTCCAGCGTCAGTCCCCAGTCTTGCCAGCACTCATCCCAGCCGCGTTGCTGGCCCGTTGTCATCCGGCCGGCACGGAGCACAAAGCTCTTGATTTGACGCTTGTGGGGGGGCTCCTGTTGCAGGTTGTCAGCCTCGCCGACCGGTTTCACAGTATCGTTCATGGGTATCCGGGTTTGTAGAAAATAATCGGGGTAAGATACTGGCAGGAATATAAATTGCAAATTCAGTAGATGATAAAGCGCTGGAAAGGTAAATATTTACAACATTTTAGAAACAAAAGATAACAGAAAAGAATTTTCAAACTGAATAATATTCCCATTAGTTTATGCAGCTGCTTTCTGCGTGCTTCTTTCTTTCCGGTATCATCCATGGCAGTCAATTTCCGGCGGTGAATCGTCATAGTGCTGCTCAATAGAATTATATTGAGTTTCCTGTCTATGGTTTCGCGCCAAGGTCGTTTATTGGTTATGTCCTCTCTGGCTGTTGCCGTTTTCACCGGTAATGCTGTTGCCGGTGGCTTTGAAAAAGCGACCATGTGGGACGCGAAATATGCAGCTCTTGCTGGTGCTGCTGTATCTTCCGTCAATACGTCCAGTGCCGTTTTCTACAACCCGGCGGGTCTGGCTCGTATTGAGAGCAATGATATTGCCCTGAGTGTGTCGCCTACCTTTGTTCAGACCAATGGTCCTACTACAGGCGATGACACCTACATGAAAGGTGAGACGAACTTTGTGCCCAATGCTGGTTTGACGGGCGCTTATCGTTTAAATGACCGGTTGGTTATGGGTTATGGGTTCTATGGTGCCGGTGGTTCTTCTACCAGTTATGAAGGGGTTACTGTTGGTAGCGTTGTACCAGTCGTTGGTGATCTTCGGATGACTGGCGAGTATTCAACCGATATCAAGATAATGGAAGCCGGTCTGGCACTGGCCTATCAGATCAATGACAACTGGTCCATCGGTGGAACTTACCGTCTTACTTATGCCCAGGCTGATATTAATCTGGCTGCTGCGTCGGGTCCTGCTGGTGCGCTTGTGGGTTATAACGACCTTTCCGGCTTTAACACATTTGGTGTACGTCTCGGCGCGATGTATCGCTCCGATGATAACCGCTGGGGCTGGGGTCTGAATTACCGCTCAGATGTCAGTATAGAAGCAGACGGTAAAGCTAAGTTTGAATCACCTATCTCCAGCTATGCAGGCGTTGACGCTACTGCTGAAACCGCATTACCAACCCAGATTTCCACAGGTGTGGACTACAGCCTGAATGATGACTGGAAGCTGTTTGGTGAAGTCACCTGGACGCAATACAGCTCTATAGAGTCGATCAAATTTACCAGCAATGAACGAGATCTGGCTGTGGACGAGATTATTGCTAACTGGGATGACCAGTGGAACTTCCGCTTTGCTACTGAGTACACCGGCATCGAAAACTGGGCATTGAGAGCAGGTTATATCTACACCACAGCCGTAACGCCAGAAGAATACGCAGCACCCACCTTCTCCACACCGGCGGGTGCCCACTCCTTCACCATGGGTGCCGGTACTACCTTGATGGGTGGCAAATTGGGGCTTGATTTGGGTGCAGAATATAACTTTGCTGAAAACGATTCAGTAAAAGGTGGTGGCACCGTGACCAATACCGGTACCAAAGCCAGCTCTGGCAAGTACGACACCAACGCCTGGGCACTGCACGCTACCCTGCGCTACAAGTTCTAAGATCAATTGATCAGTGACATAAAATACCGGCATAAGTTATTTATGCCGGTATTTTTTTGCTGTTATCTCCGAAATTCACCAGCCGCAAAGATGGCTACTACCAACCAGCCCAGAATAAACGAAACGCCACCCAGTGGTGTCACCATCCCCAACCAGTGAATATCAGTCAAACTGAGTAAATAAAGGCTGCCTGAAAACAGGACAATGCCCGCAGTAAAGAGACCCACGCTCCACTTCAGTTTTTTTGAGGCAGGGTAATTGACGCCCAGCAAGGCAACGAACACCAGGGCCAGGCTGTGGTAGAACTGATAGTCTGCGGCGGTCTGGAAAATAGCCATTGCCCGCTCCGAGAGGACGCCCTTCAGTCCGTGAGCAGCAAAGGCACTCAGTGCCACGGCCGTCATCCCACCGATGGCACCAACAAACAGAGCATTCATGACTTCTGCATCCCTGGCAGATTGGTTGCACTGTCAGCCGCTAACAACAGGCCTTCCTGGAAATAGCGCGAGCTGGTTTCAAACTGATCAAGGTGTGCCAGCAGGTGGCCCAGCTCGTTATACACATCAACGCTTTTCCGCAGCCTGAGACTGGCTTCAAGATACTCCCGGGCTTTACCCCAGAGTTCATTGCGCAGTGCCAGGCGACCCAGCGCCAGTAACAGTTCAGGGTCATTGGTGCGCTGACTGAGCAGTGATTCGGCAAACAGCAGCTGCTTTTTCAGGTCTTTGCCCGGCGTTTTGCCGTAAAGGCGGATCAATGGTTCGCTGTAGCAGTGATTAAGATTGTCCCTGAGCAGCAGTTCGGTTTTTTCCTCAGCACCCAGTCGCACCAGACAGTCACAGTAACGATAGAGGATAACCGGAACCTTTCTCTGACTGTGGCTCAGGCCGGACCAGATATCATCAGCCGGTTTGGTTTTCTCTTCGATAGAGGAGCGGTTTCGGCCATAGTGATAAGCCTGTTCGAACAGGGCTTTAAATGCCTGTTGCTCCAGTTGATGGTATTCATCGTCACTGATCATTTTCTGCTTACGCAGTTTGGGGAGCAATTTCTCCAGCGATTGCCAGTCATTCAGGCGAATATAAACCTGCTTGAGCATTTTCAGAATGTAACCATGGCGGGGATATTTTTTGTGCAGATGCTTCAATGTGGCCAGAGCCTGTTCCAGGTGGTTACTGGCCAATTGCAGTTGCGCCTGCGTTATGCCAATCGCCATTTCGGCACCCGGTGCTTTGCTGTCAGCCTGTCTTAGCCAGTTAGCACTGGCTTCATAATTTCCCGCTTCATGGGCCGCTCTGGCAGCGGCCAGATAGTTGATCAGGGGTGACTCACCGCTTTTTGCCGCCTGACCCAGCAGTCGTTCCGCTTTACGCCAGTGTCCTTTGGTAAACTCAGCCAGACCACGGTCAAACAGTTTTCTGCCTTTTGCTTTTCGGGCAGCACTCGACAGTGGGTAGATAACACTGAAGGTGCCCAGCAGTAACCGACCAATAATAACGGCCAGCCAAGCCAGGCCAAGGGAAAGGAACAGCAGCAGCAGCAAACCCCAGAGACTGCTTTCAAAGGTCATCTCATCGTAAGCAATCAGAACATACCCATGGTCATTCACCATGATATTGGCCACTAGAAAACAGGCGGAAACAATAACCAGAAACAGTGCAAACCCTTTCATGAAATTTGTACTCCCTGCTCAGCAGGCTGTCCCGGCACGGGATCGGTCACTGGTTTACTGTTTTCTTCATTGTCCTTTTCTGGTGATAGCGGTTTTGTCTTATGGTTTTGAGGGTTGTCTTGAGGGTTGTCTTGAGGGTTTTCTTCAGGCCCGATCGTCGAGTCGTTATCCTGCGGTAATGTGGGAGCAATAGTGGTGCTGGACTGGTGGTCTTTCAGTGCCTCCAGAGAACGATGGATGTTGGGCATTTTGGGGGTGATAGCGAGCCCCTCCAGGTCAGCAAGTTCGGTGGCCAGCTGATTGCTGACTTCACCCCCGAGCATGAAATATCGATTCAGCCAGTCACTGGTTTGCTGGAGACTGTTCTGATAAATCGACTGCTGCCCGGTGATCAGCGCCAGTTTGCTCTGTTCGATCAGCATCAGCATCTTTTGACGGATTAACTGATCCTGTTCCGGTGTCAGTAATACTTCAATGGGTTGCTCTCGCTGGGTGTTGATACGGAAGAGGCTGGTGAAATGGTGCCAGGTGTCCAGCAATATTGCCTTGATGGTTTCCTGCCAGGTTCCGTCTGTTGCCGGGTTGGCTTGATCTGTGATCGCTGCTCCGGGGTTCAGTGCAGTGGCCACATCGGTAATGTGATTTTCATCCAGAATAACAAGGTCGGGGATCAGGTCTGCAATGGCCTGCAGCCGAAGCCAGGTGCCTTCCTGATTCAACAGGGCGGTCGCCTTCAGTACTGCCATGTCTTCTGCCAGGGCTTCTCTGACCGGAAAGAGCCCATAGTCATCCAGTTGCTCCAGTATCTGCTCTGCGCTGGCCATCAGTTCAAGGGCTCCGGTAACGTCATTGACCGTCAGCAGCCGCTGATTGGCGAGGCGCAGAAGGTATTCGACTTCGGCTATACGCCATTGGTTACGGGTAGAACCTTCAAGCTCTCTGACTTTAGTGGCAAGGGTGTCAATGCGGGATAAAAGCCTGGCTTCCCGTTGTTGCAGTGTGTGCAACTGCTCTTTTTGTTGCTCAATATCGGTTGAGGTGTTTTGTGCCAGCGTGGTCAGTCTGGCCTGTTGGCGGGCAATTTGTGTCTGCAGCTGGTCCATGCCCTCACGAAGAACCGGCTGACTCTGTTCCAGCGGCATGGCACGCCAGCCGATGTAGCCACCAAGACCCAGGGCACAGGCAGATATCAACAGGGCAAAACCTGCCAGGCCTTTACCTGACCCCCCACCTACACCTCCACCTGAACCACTGGTTTTACCCTTTCTGGCGGCTTGCTTTTCTGAGTTGGATGCAGTTGCTGAAGTGTTGTCGGTTTTCGACTGAACATCTTCAGGTGTCTTTTCGGGTAAACGGTCTGTGTTCTGGTCTGTATCGCTCACGCTTGGGCCTTCCGATTGTTCGAGAGGGTTGCCTGAGAGAGTGCCACCCTTATTTTTCTGACTGTTACAGGGCTTGTGATCATGTCTTTCAGGGGTCCTGCTCATTTTTCAAAAGAGGCAGATCCGGGCCAGTGCTTGCAACATCATCTCATTGCTGGCGCCACCGGTGTTGGTCACCTGTTGGAAACCCAGGCTACGGGCCTGCCGGGCAACCCGCTCACTGGGAACAAGCAGCCGGTAGTCGGCTCGATAGGACATGGGTAAGTAGTACCCAAGATTTGTCAGGGTTTCTCCGCTACCACAGAGGATGACATTGATTGAATGGCTTTCCAACTTTTTTACCACCGCATTGCGCTCATAGCTTGGGCAGGCACGTTGATATACGACCAACGTATCGACACGGGCACCACAATTGCCGAGATGCTGCTCCAGAACCTCCCGGCCGCCCACACCTTTGATAATCAGGACTTTCTTATCCTGCACATGATTAAAGGCATCCAGAGCCAGGAGGGCTTCACTGTCTTCGCCGGTTTGTGAATATTGAGCCTTGATAGCAAACTGCTCAAGTTCTGCGGCGGTGCTGCTGCCAATGGCAAACCACTGGCAGTGCATCGGTAGCTGTGGCCAGTAGCGCTCGATCAGCTCAACCCCCAGGCGGGCAGCCGGGCGGCTGGTCACAATAACGCGGTCAAACTGGTCGAGCATTAGCAGGCAGTCTCTCATTGCCTGCGTTTCTGCCAGGGCGTCGATATCCAGCATGGGCATTGACCAGGCCTGGCCATTACTTTCTCTGATAGCCTCTGTCAGTGCTCTGGCCTGTGGCTCAGGACGGGTTACCAGCGCTCGGATATGTGACAGATTCATGGTTCTCTAATTACCCGATATTCAGTGATGAGCCAGTTCAGCAAGGATTTTGTCTGCCCCCTGTTGCAGGAGCGATTCAGCTACCTGAATTCCCGCAGACTCGTAATCTACGGCAGCACAGGTCACGTCACTGCGATAGATGGTCCGGCCATCAGGGCTGCCGACCAGGCCCCTGAGGAATAGCCGATCCCCGTTCAGTTCTGCAAAGCCACCAATAGGAACCTGACAACCACCATTCAGGCGCCTGTTCATGGCCCGTTCAGCACCCACCCGGATGGCCGTGTGCTCATCGTGCAAAGGGGCAATCAGCTGTCTGGTTTGTTCGTCATCCAGACGCAGTTCAATACCAACGGCACCCTGTCCGGCAGCTGGCAAGCTCAAGGTTGTATCCAGGTAACTGCGAATGCGATCAGCCATCGTCAGTCGAATCAATCCTGCGGCTGCCAGTATGATAGCGTCATACTGGCCGTCATCCAGTTTAGCCAGACGGGTATTCACATTACCCCGCAGAAACTGGATCGTCAGATCAGGGCGAACAGCCAGTATCTGACACTGTCGGCGAAGGCTTGACGTGCCAACAATGGCTCCCTGTGGCAGCTCGTCCAGGGCGGCATAGTGAGTTGAGACAAAGGCATCCCGTGGGTCTTCACGGGGGCAGATGATCCCGAGGCCAAGACCTTTTGGAAACTCCATGGGGACATCTTTCATGGAATGCACTGCAATATCTGCACGACCCTCCATCAGCGCATTTTCCAGCTCTTTGACAAACAACCCCTTGCCACCAATTTTCGCCAGTGGTGCGTCCAGAATGCGATCACCCTGGCTGGTCATTTTCACCAGCTCTACCCGGATATCCGGATGATGGTATTCCAGCTGCTGTTTGACATATTCTGCCTGCCACAGGGCAAGAGCACTTTTACGGGTCGCGATACGAACGGTTTTCACAGGAATGACGGCTTCTGTTGTTAAATGTTGTTAAATCTGTTGCAAAAATAGTACTCAAATCCAGTGCCTGTCAGTTGCTGGTAATAGTCACTGGTAACGTAGTTGTCAGGGATAATACGACAGACGGGCTTTAAGAGACAGTAGTTGCGGGGGAGGCCAGGTATTCGTTGCCTGGCTACAGAGATTGCATGATTTTCTTGATCAGTGGTACATGACGCCGGCTGATGGACAGTGGCTCCGGCACTTCGCGAAGATGGATAAAGCAGTGCCCTTTGTCATCCCGGGACAGGCTTTCAATGGCATCACGACGTACCAGCGCATTTCTATGAATTCTGACAAAATGCTGATTGTGGTCTTCCTCCAGGGTTTTGAGCGGATCATCGATCAGCACTTCACCATGACGATGATGGACCGTTACATATTTATTATCCGCCATAAAATAGAGCACATCATGTAAGGGGACCAGCTCAATGCCACGCAGTGTTCTGGCCGCGATATGACCCTGTTCTTTGTGCTCTGGCAGATGGTCGTTCAGCCAGGCCAGTTGCAGACGATTCAGTTTACTGGCACGTTGCAATGCCTGGCTCAGGTCTTCCTGACGGATCGGTTTCAGCAGATAACCCACGGCCTGGGCATCAAACGCTTCGAGGGCGTGATTGTCATAAGCGGTACAGAAAATGACGGCTGGTGGTTTGTCCATCGTGCTGATATATGTGGCTGCTTCCAGCCCGCCCATAACCGGCATGCGAATGTCCATCAACACGATATCGGGCTGATACTGGCTGCACAGATCAATGGCGTCCCGCCCATTGCCGGCTTCGTGCTCAAGCACCATAAAATTATCAATTCGGCCAATCAGGTGTCTCAGCCGTTCCCGGGCCAAAGGTTCATCGTCAACAATCAGCACATTCATTGTTCAGTGATCGGTCCCAGTCAGTTATTGGTCAGTGTTGT
Organism: Endozoicomonas sp. SCSIO W0465; assembly: GCF_023716865.1. Lineage (NCBI taxonomy): Bacteria > Pseudomonadati > Pseudomonadota > Gammaproteobacteria > Oceanospirillales > Endozoicomonadaceae > Endozoicomonas > Endozoicomonas sp. SCSIO W0465. Next base: position 7,060,813 of record NZ_CP092417.1, on the reverse strand, counting down.
CAATTAATGGTGGCAATCAATGGTGGCAATCAATGGTGGTAATCAATAGCGTTATCCCATCAGCAGGGATACTGCACCTGCACCGTGAACCATTTGGAGCCGGTATGCTCCCGAATATCCGTGGTCAGACTGGCTTTGCTGCCATAAAGCATTTCCAGGCGGGAGCGGATATTGTTCAGAGCGATTTGATTGCCTTTTGAAATAGTCTCTGTATAGGGCATCGGATTTTCTACAGAAATCTGAACCGTTTGGTGATCAATATCGATGGAGATCGTAATGCAGCCACCGGCCTCCAGAGGCTGGATACCATGGTACACGGCGTTCTCCACCAACGGCTGCAATGTAAAGGGCGGAATGGCCAGTCGTTCCGGAAGTTCATCGATCTGCCACTTGACCTCAAGGCGGTTACCCAGTCTCTGCTGTTCGATCCTCAGATAACTCTCACTGATCTGTATCTCCTTTTGGATGGGGACGACAGCACTGTTGTTTTGACCGGTATTTTGCAGGCTGGCTCTGAACAGATCTGAGAGGTCTTCCACAGCCTGCTCTGCTTTTTCCGGGTTGACCTGAATCAGGCTGGCAATAATGTTCATCGAATTAAACAGGAAATGAGGACGGATATTTGCCTGCAAAGAATCGAGGCGGGCATTGTGGATAACCTGCTGCTGCAAATTGACCTCGTACTGGATATAGAAATAGCGCAGCAGCATGGCGGAGATAATCAGTGCAGCCAGCAGGTTGCGGCTAACTTGTTGCCAGTCAGGTTCAAAGTGAATAGGAGATAGCACTACCTGAGAGAGCAAAGTCAGTAACAAGGTAATGATCTGCACGCCCAGCAATGACATCATGACCGACTGCCAGGTGAGGAGTCTCTTCAGGAAAGGTCTGGCCAGGTAGAGAAAGGCACTGCTGGAGAGCACAATCCACTGAACAAAGAGTGACAGCGTGGCCAGCCGTGTCCAGCTGAAGTCAATATTACCCGGCAGGGCCAGCACCTGAACCAGGACAAACAGTTCTGATATCAGTACCAGCATAAAAACGGACTGGCCTGACCCAAGATCGGGTAGAAAAAAATTATCTTTGCTGTTCTGGATGTGGATCATAATTTTACAAATCTTGTTCTCACAGGGATGGCGAGCATTTACCCGTATCCGATTTTTTCAGTTTCAGAAATTTAAAATGATTCATCTGTGTTATCGGAAGTCTGTCTATTCTCTTGCCCGGAAGGAGATAGGGATGGAGATGGTGAGCGATGCAATCAGGTCATGACACCGATATAATAGCTTCGCTCTCAATGCGGTAATGACGGATCGGCATTGATTGTACGTTAGTCTTTAAAAAATGAGAACCGGGTGGAGAAGAGAATGTCGACAAGCCATTCAGCAGAGAAGGGTGAAAAGAACAGCAGCCACAGTTCCAATAGCAGCTCTGATAATAGCTCTGATAACACGTTCAATAAACAGTGGGGTGGACGTTTCAACGAAGGCGTTGATGCCTTTGTTGCCCGTTTTACCGCTTCCATCGATTTTGACCGACGCCTTTATCGCCATGACATTCAGGGTTCCATGGCTCATGCACAGATGCTGCAACAGGCAGGTATTCTGAGTGAAGACGAACTCAATGCCATTACTGCCGGTCTGGAAGGCATTCTTGACGATATTGAGCAGGATCGTATTGACTGGTCCATCGAACTTGAAGATATCCATATGAATATTGAGGCTCGCCTGACGGACCGCATCGGCGCTGCCGGCAAAAAGTTGCATACCGGGCGCTCCAGAAATGACCAGGTCGCTACCGATATTCGTTTATGGCTGCGTGATGAGATTGATGCCATATCCGGGGAACTCAAACGCCTGCAGTGCGGACTGTTGGAGGTCGCCGAGCGTGAAGCGGACACCATCATGCCGGGTTTCACCCATCTACAGACAGCACAGCCTGTGACCTTTGGTCATCACCTGATGGCCTGGTATGAAATGCTGATGCGTGATGACGAGCGCCTGCAGGACTGCCGGAAACGTGTCAATATCTGTCCTCTGGGCGCTGCGGCACTGGCTGGTACCACGTATCCTGTCGACCGGGAGTTCACCGCTTCTGCCCTTGGCTTTGAGCGTCCTTCCCGCAACTCTCTGGATTCAGTAGGTGACCGGGATTTTGCCATTGAGTTCTGTGCAGCCGGGGCCCTGATCATGACCCATCTGTCACGTATGTCGGAAGAGCTGGTACTCTGGACTTCTGCACAGTTTAACTTTATTGATCTTCCCGACCGCTTCTGTACCGGCTCTTCCATTATGCCGCAGAAGAAAAACCCGGATGTGCCCGAACTGGTCCGGGGTAAAACAGGACGGGTGAATGGTCACCTGGTGTCATTGTTGACACTGATGAAGTCCCAGCCTCTGGCTTACAACAAAGACAATCAGGAAGATAAGGAACCACTGTTTGATACGGTGGATACGCTCAAGGATTGTTTGCGGGCGTTTGCTGATATGGTGCCTCATATCCGGGCGCGTAAAGAGAATATGCTGGAAGCAGCTCGCAGAGGTTTCAGTACCGCTACTGATCTGGCTGATTACCTGGTGCGCCGTGGTATGCCATTCAGGAATGCCCATGAAGTGGTGGGCAAGGCAGTGGCCTTTGGTATTCAGGAGGATCGGGACTTGTCTGAGATGACGTTGGCTGAACTTCAGGTCTTCTCTGATACTATCGGGCAGGATGTGTTTGATGTACTGACTCTGGAAGGCTCGGTAAGCGCCCGTAATCATCCCGGTGGTACAGCGCCAGCGCAGGTCAGGCAGGCTATTTTAAACGCCCGTAAAATGTTGTAAAAGGTCTTGAAAAAGAAAGAACCACCAAGACACAAAGTTTTTCCTGAACCTGGCTGGGGCTGGCAAAGGCTGGCAAAGACTGGCAAAGAAAAGCTGTCCTGCGTGTTGGTTCAAATTCAGGACTTTTTGCAGCAACCCCGGACTGCAAGGACCGAGCGCTTCCGTTGTGTCTCCGTGCCTTTGTGGTTAACCCTTGTTATCAGACTCTGTTGTTTATCATGAGCTTGTTGTTACACCAGATTGTTCTGCGCCAGGCAGAACGTTCGCCTTTCTCAAAAGCCCTCGGTTGCAAAGACCAGTGGTTTGATTACCAGACGCTTGCCCGCCAGGTTTGTTCGGTTGCAGCCGGGTTGCAAAAATTGGGGCTGACGCAACATGAGCGGGTGGCCATTTATTTGCCTAAAACGCCTGAAGCGGTCTTCAGCTTCTTCGGTGCAACAGCCGCCGGTGGTGTGATGGTGCCGGTAAACCCGGTACTGAAAGCACCCCAGGTCTTTCACATTCTCAAAGACTGTAATGTTCGGGTTCTGATCACGAACAAAGCCCGCTATCAGCAGTTGGCAGCGGAAATTCACCAATGTCACGACTTGCTTCATATCATTCTTGTTGATACCGGGCAGGTATTTGACAGTCTGGCCGATGTGGACGATTTGCATAACAGCCTGGTAGAGGGTGCTTTTGTTAACCGCCAGTCAGCCAATGTGCTGAACTGGGTAAATTTCCTTAAGCCCTGCGCCTGGTGGGAACCGGTATCTTCCATTGATGCGGATATGGCGGCGATTCTTTATACCTCGGGCAGCACCGGTAAGCCAAAAGGTGTTGTCCTGTCGCACCGGAATATGGTGACGGGTGCCAGCAGTGTTGCGGAGTATCTGGGCAATATACCGGAAGATCGGCTGCTCTGTGTTCTGCCATTCAGTTTTGACTACGGTTTCAGTCAACTGACAACGGCCTTTCTGGTCGGTGCCAGTTGTTATCTGCTGGAATATCTGTTGCCAAGGGATGTCATTAAAACCGTCGAGATGCAGCAGATTACCGGGCTTGGCCTGGTGCCGCCACTCTGGGTTCAGATTGCCGACCTGCCCTGGCCAGAAGGGGCCGGTGACAGCCTGCGTTACTTTACCAATACCGGTGGTGCCATGCCGACAGCCACTCTGGGGGTGTTGCGTCAGCGTTTTCGCTATGCCAAACCTTACCTGATGTATGGTTTGACTGAGGCATTCCGCTCCTGTTTTCTTCCTCCCGAACAGATTGATTTACGACCCGGGTCGATGGGCAAAGCCATTCCCAATGCCGATGTGATGGTCATCAATGAGTCGGGTGAGATCTGTGGACCCCATGAAGCCGGTGAGCTTGTGCACCGTGGCGCCCTGGTCAGTATGGGATACTGGAATGATCCGGAGCGAACCGCTGAACGTTTCAGGCCTGCCCCCTGTGCCATACCGGAAATCCCTGCCAAAGAGCTGGCTGTCTGGTCCGGCGATATTGTCCGTAAAGACGACGACGGTTATCTTTATTTTGTGGGTCGTCGCGATGATATGATCAAAACATCCGGTTATCGGGTCAGCCCCACGGAAGTGGAAGAGGTTGTCTACTCCTCCGGGCTGGTGGCCGAAGTGGCTGCCATTGGTGTCCCTCACTCCCGTTTGGGACAGGCTATCGTGTTGGTGGTGGTGAGCACTGACAGCAGTGAGATTGATGAACCCTCATTGATCCGCCACTGTCGGCAATGCCTGCCCGCCTACATGGTGCCCATGCGCGTTATTCAGCAATCGGCTCTTGCCAGAAACCCCAATGGCAAAATTGATCGCAAGCCATTACTGGAAGAATACCGGAGGCTTTTTCAGGATGAGTACCAGGAGGCACTTGTGTTGTGAATGATCTTGAGAAAAGCCCTGTGAAAAGCGTTGTGAAAGAGCGGTTGAGTAAAGGACATCATCGGCTGGAAGCTCTCCAGTCAAGAAACAATCAATTACTGATTGCCGGACATACCGCTACTGAACTGGTGACTATTGCCGGTTCTTCACCCTGCTATATCTACGACCGGCAAGCTCTGACACAAAGAGTTATCCGGTTCCGTCAGCAGATGCCGGGTGAGCTGAAGCTTCATTACGCGATAAAAGCCAATCCAATGCCCGCCGTAGTCGGCCATATGGCACAACATGTGGACGGTCTGGATGTCGCTTCCCATCGGGAAATGCTGGTCGCCCTGGGGGCAGGTATGGCTGCTGCCAATATCAGTTTTGCCGGGCCGGCAAAGGGAGAGCATGAACTGAGAGCCGCCGTTGCTGCCGGTATTACCATTAATATCGAGTCGCCTCTGGAGCTGCACAGACTGTATCTTTGCTATGAGGAGATGGGTGTTCGTCCCCGCATAGCCTTTCGTGTCAATCCGGACTTTGAATTAAAGACCTCCGGGATGAAAATGGCCGGTGGTGCCAAACAGTTTGGTATAGATGCGGAACAAATGCCGTCTATTTTATCAGGGCTCGATTTGGATAAACTGGATTTTCAGGGGTTTCATATTTTCTCCGGGTCACAGAATCTCAAGGCAGAGTCTCTGATCGAGTGCCATCAGCAAACCTTTGAACTGGCCGCACGGTTGGCTCGTCAGGTTTCTGCCCCGGTAAAACATATCAATATCGGTGGCGGCCTGGGCATTCCCTATTTTCCCGGAGAGCAGATGCTGGAAATTGCGGGTATCGCCGAAAACCTCCAGTACCTTCTGGATCATCGCCCGGAGTCCCTCAAGTCATCGGAGTTTGTGATGGAGCTCGGGCGCTGGCTGGTGGGTGAGGCGGGTTATTATATTTGTCAGGTGACGGATAAAAAAGAATCCCGTGGGCAGACTTTCCTGATGACCAACGGTGGATTGCATCATCACCTGTCAAACTCAGGTAACTTTGGTCAGGTCATCCGGAAAAATTACCCGGTTGTTCTGGCTCATTGCCTTGACGGTGAAGAGCAGGAAGTGGTCGAGATTGTGGGGCCGCTCTGCACGCCTTTGGATATTGTCGGGGCAAAACTGGCATTACCGAAAGCAGGGGTAGGAGACTTTATTGTTGTTCTGCAATCAGGCGCTTATGGTGCTACAGCGAGTCCACAACAGTTCCTTGGGCACCCCGAAGTGGTGGAGCTGTTAATCTGAACAGAGATAATCAGGCCAGCATCATTCTGGCCTGGGAATAACTGGGAATAAATAGCCGGGGCAATCAGGCTTCTGCACCGGCAGTGTCCACATAGACAAGAACAGAGCCAACGGTTTCAAATAGTTCGGCATCCAGGTCATCATCATTAACGGTAATACCAAAGGTTTCTTCTATTGCCGTAATCAACCCGACCACTGCCATCGAGTCAAACTCCGGAAGGGCGCCCAGCAGTTCAGTCTGTTCATTGAACGCACTGGTATCCAGCTTGAGAAGATCTGCCAAAATGGCGTTTATTTGTTCCAGCCTGGTCATTTATTATCCCGAGGGTAAAATCGGCAACTTTAGGCATTTTCCGGCTACCGTGCAACTGTGGTCGTCAGCATGGAATAAACGGAAAACTCTACTCTTTACTTATCGTGATGGTGATCGTTAACGTTCGATCTGTGGGTTCAATGCCTGCCAGACAATATCCGGTGTCATCGGGGCAAAAATTTCCGGTTCTGTTTTTGGAAAATCACCTGCCGGGCATTGATCAAGCGTCAAGTGTATCTGTCCCGGGCCATAAGCCCCGACTTTTAACGGGCTGGTGGGGCCGTAGAGAGTGACTGCCGGTGTCTCCAGGGCTGCCGTTAAATGCCCCAGACCGGTATCAACCGCAACGGCTGCCCGGGCTTCACAAATCACGCCGGCAACTTCTGCCAGTGACAGTTTCGGCAGCACAGTGGCCCGGCTGCTGGCATTGGCAATGCGCTCCGCCCTGGCCTTTTCATGGTCATTACCCCAGGGCAATACCACATGGAATCCAGCCTGATTCACCTTCTGCGCCAACTCACACCAGTAGTTTTCAGGCCAGTGTTTTGTCGGCCATGTGGTTCCGTGAATAAAAACCACATAAGGCCTGTCACTCACCAGTCCCCCGGGGAATTGGTCTTTGTTCAGCAGAAACTGGCCTGGCGTTTTGGGCAGTACATAGGCCAGGGACTTGGCAAAGAGCTGTCGTATACGTTCAACGGCGTGCTGTTCCAGTGGGACCGATTGTGGGAACGGGTAAAAACGGCTGGCAATGGGTTCACGGGCCGAATGTTTATCCAGCCCAAACAGCGGGCCTTTGGCTTTGCTGGCAATGAACGCACTTTTTAACAGCCCCTGGGCATCAATCACGGCATCGTAGTTGCTGGCACCCAGGGCTTTTCTGAACTGTTGCCACTCCCCGGACTTCCAGGTTTGCAGCAAAGACTTGCGCCAGCGGCGAACAGCAACGGGAATCACCCGGTCAACAGCGGGATGCCAGGTGGGAATCTCGGCAAAACTCTCTTCCACCACCCAGTCGAAACGAATACCGGGCAGCGCTGACGCCGCATCGGTTAGTGCCGGAAGGGTGTGGATTACGTCCCCCATCGAGGAGGTTTTTACCACCAGAACGTGTTTTGGTTGAGTCAACGGGCCTTACCCCCCTCTTCTACCAGCGTGATTTCAGGATGTGCTTTCGGCTTATCTTCCCGATGATCCGTCAGATGGGCGATGGCTGCCAGAACCCTGTCTGGAGTCAGCTGCTTCATGCAGTTCATATGCCCAAGGGGGCACTCCCTTTTGAAGCAGGGGCTGCAATCCAGTTTCATTGACAGTGTTTCGCTGTTTTTGTTCATGGGCGGCGTATGATCGGGCGTGGTTGACCCGTAAACCGCCACCAGGGGGCGATTCAGAGCCGCCGCTATATGCATCAGGCCAGAATCATTACTGACCACTGCACTGGCACAGGAGAGCAGGTCAATGGCATCGGCCAGCGACGTTTCACCGGCCAGGTTATGGCAGAGGTGCTGCAATGCATCAGGCAGGCTGTTTTTTATTTCAGCGGTGACGGCTTTATCTTTGGCTGAGCCAAACAGCCACACCTGCCATCCCTGTTCAGACAGGGATCGTGCCACTTCTGCGTAGTAACCGGTTGGCCACTGCTTGGAGGGGCCAAACTCAGCACCCGGGCACAGTGCCAGAATCGGCCTGTTAGTGTGCAGATCATAGCGGCCGGGGACTTTACTGGCGGTATTGGTATTGACCTGAAGTGTCGGAATCGGCAGGGGCGATGGCAGTGAGGCACCCTCAGGATAGGCAAGAGCGACAAATCGCTCCACCATGAGCGGGTATTGGCTTTTGTCCAGCTTGCGAATGTCATTCAATAGCCCGTAACGCATTTCACCGCGCCAGCCAATCCGGTGCCTGATGTTGGCCCAGAAGGGAACCAGCGCTGATTTGAATGAGTTGGGTAAAGCAATGGAATGTGTATAGCCTTCCGCTCTCAGGCTTTTGCCCAGCTGGTAGCGGTCTTTAAGCCCGAGTTTGCCATGACCCAGGGGCATATCAATACCCCGGCGAACTTCAGGCATGCGCTCAATAATTGGCAAGCTCCAGGCTGGGGCAAGGACATCAATGATGGCATCAGGATGTTGTTGTTTCAGGGCAATGAACAGCGTTTGCGCCATTACCATGTCCCCCACCCATGAGGGACCGACGATCAGATATTTCATCCCGTCTGGCATTCCTTATATTGAATGGGGAGGCATTATAAGCGGTGTTTGGAATATTTAAAAAGTAAGAGGAGACTCCAGCCTGCTTTATACCCATAAATGAACAAGGCTCTCCGGGGTTGGAGAGCCTGAATGGGTCAAACTTCTGGAATGGCTTTCAAAGTAGCAACCAGCAGGCCCCAGAACCTGGCAACGCTCTGGATATGGACTTTCTCATCCGGAGAGTGCGGGAAGCGGATGGTTGGGCCAAAGGAGATCATATCCCACTGTGGGTACTTGCTGCCCAGCAGGCCACATTCCAGACCGGCATGAACCACTTGCACACCGGGTTCCTGACCATACAGTTCAGCGTAAACCCGCTTCATGGTGGCCAGAATCCGGGAATCCGGGTCTGGCTTCCAGCCTGGGTAACTGTCGGAGAAGACGACTTCGGCATCCAGCATTCTGAACAGCCCGGCAACAGCATCACTCAGGGCGTCGATACAGCTGCCTACCAGGCTTCTTGGCAGAATATGGGCTTTGATCTTACCTTCATTGATGGTCAGAACCCCCAGATTCAAAGAGGTTTCTACTACGCCTGCAATGGAGTCACTCATTCTCTGGGCGCCATTTGGGCAGGCGTCTACCACCGCTACCCACTGGTTCTGATCCCGCAGGGACATCAACTCAGCAGCAGGCGCTGCATCACTCAGAGCCAGTGTCAGCTTTGGCTCTGCATTGGCCAATTCTGCACTCAGCTCATGGCGGCACTGATCAATAATGTTGTCGCACGCTGCCAGGGATGCCTCAGGAATGGCGATGACGGCAGACGCCTCACGGGGGATGGCATTGGCCAGAGAACCACCGTTCAGGCTGGCGATACGCACACCTTCTGCCTCCAGACGATGCAGGACACGGATCAGCAGTTTGATGGCATTGCCTCTGCCCAGATGAATATCACAACCGGAGTGGCCACCTTTGAGTCCGGAAATGGACAGTGTTTTGAAGGTCAATCCACCCTGGGCTGATTCCGTTGAGTAATCACCACTGATTTCGATGCGGGTACCGCCAGCACAGCCGATGTAGAGCTCACCCTCCTCTTCGGTATCCAGGTTGAGAAGGATCTTGCCTTCCAGAACACCCTGCTGAAGTCCCTGGGCACCAATCATTCCGGTCTCTTCAGTAGCGGTGAATAGCACTTCAACAGGACCATGCTGCAGGTCTTTGGCAGCCAACACGGCCAGCGTTGCCGCCATACCGATGCCGTTATCGGCACCGAGGGTCGTGCCCTCTGCAGTCACCCAATCACCATCGACATAGGCTTTAATGGGATCAGTGGGGAAGTCATGAACGGTGTCGTTATTTTTCTGAGGCACCATATCCATATGGCCCTGAAGAATAACGCCAGTTCGGTTTTCCATGCCGGGCGTCGCCTGTTTGCGAATAATGACATTGCCTACCGCATCGGACTGCCACTCAAGATTGTGCTCTTTGGCAAAGCCAATCAGGTACTCACGAATCTGTTCTTCATGGAAAGAAGGGTGAGGAATATCACATATGGCGGAAAAATACTGCCATAGCGCGTGAGGCTGCAGTTCATGGATAGCGCTCATTTAAGACTTCAGTGCTAATTATATTGACTGCTGTATCGGAATATTTATGTGCAGTAGCCGTATAGTGGGGGTGTTGGGGGTAAACATCAATGAGGATTTTCTACTTTGTTGCATTTTATAGCTGTATTATAACGTGCAAAACGGTCTTCAATCGCTGAAACAGAACAGTAAGTATACTGATGAATCAGCAATTTTTTAGGGAACTTTTTTAGGGAACAATGCTGGAATAGATCTGTCTGAAAAGCGAAACAAATACCATCGACCGGAAACCTGATTTTGGACGTAATAGCCAAGCCCCAATCTGATAATCAATCTGACCGATGTCAGACTGTTGAGGATTTAACCGAGTCTTTGGTGGAGGTTTTATTCAATCAGCGTGTAACCGGGGTTACAACCGCTGGATCTGAGACAACCTCACAAACTGACTCTGCCCCGGTTTCGGACTCATCTCTGCGTGATGTTCCGGTAATCACCAGATCAGTTTCTGTGCCGTCCGGTAGTAAATGTGCTTATTCACCAGCAGATACGGGCTTGCGGTTGGAGTACTTACGCCAACATCATGTTGTTGAAGGGTTACATAATGATCCGGATTACTCTGGCTTCATTGCACAGCTATCCCGTCCGCCATCAAGCCATGCAAAGTCATCTTTATCCGATAAATTACTGGACGCGATTGATCGTAAACATAAAGCAGATTTCGAAAAGGCGCTTCCTGTTATTCAGGACCTGGCAAGAAATACATCCTTTTTAGAGCAAGCAGTTAATTTGATCAGAAAAAGCGATCAGGTTTTGCGCAACAGTGGTGATATTGATGAGCCGGGCCTGATATTTAGTGCCGGTATGCTGGACTCCCTTTATAGTCAGTTGACGGATATCTCAAAGCTTTTAAACGGAGAGCTGTGTACGGAATCGCTTTCAGTAATACATTATATAAATATGATATCTTCTGAGCCTGTATTTGATCTTGATATCCTTCAACTTGATCAGTCCCATGTTGATGAAAAAAAGCCATCGCCCTATCACAAGAAAAAAGTAGCGCTAAAGCTTAATCGGACTCTTTATGATCTGCGAGCTATCAATATGACAGGGATGATTGCTAATTATCGTGAAACTGAACTCGTTGTTTATTCCAGTATTTCTAAAACCTCGGCAAAGCATCTTCATGATTATCTAAGGACGAATCATATTGACCGATTGTTTTTCCCTATGGCGGGGGCCGGTTATTTTTCTAAAAGTATGATTGATGCAGGCATGCCCTCAACCTGCTTTGATATCCATCCGCCGGAAAAAACCTTTACCAGGGTAACTAAAGCGGATGTTTTTGTCAGCATTGATAAGTTTGCCAAAGTACTCGCTTTGACTGGCGGAACTATGGATTCATCAGCATTGGTACTTGATGCGCCTCAGCCCACGTTCATGGTTGGTAAAGAGCGCTGGATAGACGCTGGTGAATTCCTTCCCGGCGTCATTAAGTCCTGGTGTGATCATGGAGGCAAGAATTTGCTGGTCATTTCAGAGGCCAGTGATCAAGAGCTGCTTTTCTCTTCTAACGCATTAAAAAGAATGAATATAGTGATGATACCGGTTATACCAGGTTTTCCTCCTGAGATATTTAAAGGTCTGGGGGAGTATGTTGGTATCTGTGGTCTTTACCGGATTGACAAAAAATAAGCGGTTGATCGTCTACTACTGTTCTCACATTGGTTGATGTCCAATAGGGATGGCGAGACTCTGGCGGGACCATTTTTTTCTACTATTCTTCCAGTTGAAATATAAGTCAATGTCAGGGTGTCTTCGTAATGAAACTCTACATGAAACTCTACGACGTCTGTTTAAAACAGAGTAACTGTTCAGCACCCCCACATAAATCTGGAATTTTCTGATTTTTATACCATCCTCTTAAGCACCATTTTTCCACAATATTCGCCAGCATGATTCCAGAACTACCCGCAACTATGTCGGCTGAGATTCTCTTGAAAGAGAATGCAGAGCTGCGGATGAGAGTTGCCTGTCTGGAAGAGCGATGTCGAGAATTGGAAGAAAAGGTTGGCAAGAACAGTCAAAACAGCAGCAAGCCGCCATCGTCTGATGGTTATCAAAAACCTTGTAAAAACAGTAATTCTCCAGATCATTCTGACGACCTTTCCGCAGATAAAGGTACCGATCCATCGGATGAAAAACCCAATCCTAAAAGTCTGAGACAGTCTTCTGGTAATAAAGCCGGTGGAAAGAAAGGGCATCAGGGCACTTGTCTTAAACAGGTCGATATCCCTGACTATATTGAGTACCTTCCGGTTAAAGAATGCAATAAATGTCAGGCGTCTCTTCTTGATAGTGAGCCGGTCAAATATATTGAACGACAGGTGTTTGAACCAGGGAGACCGGGTGAATTTGAAGTAACGGCCCATAGAGCTGAAGTAAAAATCTGCACTTGTGGTTGTCGGAATCAGGCTGAATTCCCGGAAGGTGTTACCGCTGCCGCACAATATGGCTCAGCCACACAGGCTATGGCCGTCTATCTTAACCAATACCATTTCCTGCCTTTTAAGCGCGTGTCAGAGTATTTTAATACTCTCTATAAAATGAGTGTAAGTGCAGGCACTGTCGCCAATTTTGTGGCCAGAACCTATGAAAATCTGGCTTCTACTGAAGAGGTTATTCGTGACGCCTTGCGGGAATCGTCTGTTGCCGGAGCCGATGAAACGGGTATGCGGGCCGAGGGCTCTTTGCACTGGCTACACGTTATGCGGGATGAACAATGGACGCTCTACTACTTGTCTAAAAGCGAGGTCGTGAGGCCATGGACACGATGGGCATACTGCTAACATTTGCAGGCGTTCTGGTTCATGATCATTGGAAATCCTATTTTGCATATGCGGCAACTCACGTACTTTGCAATGCCCATCACCTGAGGGAGCTTTTGGGTGTTGTTGATAGGGACAGCAATCAACTGGCGTTGCGATTGATGAAGCTACTGAGGCTTTCCTGGCATTACTGCAAGGGCTTTAAGACCATAGGTATGCTACAGATGCCAAGTGTTGTCTGTGAACGAATCGAGAAGATTTATGACCGGTTGCTTCAGCGGGCTCTAATGAAAGAAGTCGTCTATATGGAGAAGCAACGAGAGGAGCTTAAGCGCAAGAAAGTCAAGAATACTAAAGCTTACAATCTCTTCAAACGACTCACTGAGTTCAAGGCTGAGACACTGCGCTTCATGTCAGATTTTACCATTCCCTTCGATAACAATGGCAGTGAGCGGGATGTTCGAATGGCCAAGTTAAAGCAGAAAATCTCAGGCTGCTTCAGGAGTGCAGACGGTGGTTCTATGTTTGCACGGATTCGCAGCTATTTGTCGTCTGCCAGAAAACAGGGAATGGACATATATCAATCACTTCATAGAGCTGTTCGGAATTACTGTAATATGCCTTTGCTCAGTGCTGAATAGTTACAAAACAGAAGTTAGCCAGATGGTTCTCTGCTGTCCTGCTGGCATCCACTGTGTTGGTTGCTGAAGGAGCTTATACCGGGCCAGACTCAGGGGGAGGGTATAGAGCACCTGTCTCAGGTGATGGCACGACAACTGTCGCTGCAATTCTGAAGAATCCCCATGACGACATGCGGGTAGTTCTTAAAGGCAACCTGGTTCGTAAAATCAAACATGAGACTTATATGTTCAATGACGGTACCGGTGAAATCACGGCGGATATCGATGATAACGACTTTCCACCGCAACCGGTCAATGCCAATACCAAGGTAGAAATTATTGGTGAGGTGGATGTTAATCGGATATCAGGCGTTGAAATAGACGTAAAGTCACTGCGAATTATCAGCCCATAAGATAAAAGTAGGAATGAAGTATGAAAATCAGGCTAACTGCCGCTGGCCGGACAGTTAGCCATAGCCTGTAAGCTTAGCAATGACTTAACCACTCAGGGTTTTCCTGACGCTTGCCACGAACTTGGTCAAAATACATGGCCTGAAGCTTTTCAGTAATCGGACCACGCTTACCACAGCCAATCTTGCGTCCATCGTGTTCACAAATGGGCATTACTTCTGCCGCGGTACCGGTAAAGAATGCTTCCCGGGCGATATACACTTCATCACGGGTAATACGCTTTTCCCGAACTTCCAGCCCAAGCTCTCTGGCAAACCGAATGATCGTATCCCTGGTAATGCCTTCCAGGCAGGAAGTCAGTTCCGGTGTATAGAGAATGCCATCCTCTTTCACAATAAAAACGTTCTCACCACTGCCTTCAGCCACATAACCTTCATTATCCAGCATCAGGGCTTCTTCACAGCCACTGTCCAGTGCTTCCCGCAGGGCCAGCATGGAGTTCATGTAATTACCATTGGCTTTGGCTTTGCACATGGTGATATTTACATGGTGTCGTGTATAGGAAGAGGTACGAATTTTGATGCCCCTCTCAAGCGCTTCCGGGGACATGTAAGATGGCCAGTTCCAGGCAGCGACCATAGTATGAACCTGAAGGCCTTCAGCCCTTAACCCCATGCCCTCAGAGCCCAGGAAACACATTGGGCGAAGGTAGGCTTCGTCCAGCCCATTCTCGCGAACAACGAGCTTTTGTGCTTCGTTCAGTTCTTCTTTGCTGAAGGGGATTTCCATTCTCAGGATGTGGGCACTGCGAAAAAGGCGGTCAGTATGTTCCTTCAGACGGAAAATAGCAGGCCCTTCCGGCGTATGATAGGCTCTGACACCTTCAAAAACCCCCATACCGTAATGCAGGGTGTGGGTCAGGACATGAGTTTTGGCTTCACGCCAGGGAACTAACTCGCCATCTAACCAGATAACGCCATCACGATCGGCGAAAGACATTGGGAAACTCCAGTTTTACATTGTTTTATCGCTATTGGATCATAAAAAAACGCAGGATGCCAAAGCCAGGTTCAGTCGAGATATTGGATGCCTCATGTTGCCTTAACATCCATAAACCCATTCCAGACAGAAATCACATTCTGTCGAAAGCTTTTCGCAATCGCCTCTTCCGTCACAGGTTCTTCATTCTGTAATGCCTTTTGATGGATACAGAGTCGGAAGGTTTTGTAGGCCTCCCGGAGCTGGTAGGCATCGTCCTTACTGAGAAGCCCTGCTGTTTCCAGTTCTTCAGAGATCCGCACATTGTCGGTCCACTTTAACAGCGAAGGGTACTGGCTTGAGTACCCCAGAACGGCAAACTGCATCAGAAACTCAATATCGACAATGCCCCCCGGGTCATGCTTTAAATGGAACACGCCAGCATTTTTTGATGCCGATGAAGTAGGGTTTGATAAAGAGCCGGTTGACCTGGTGCCCAGGTGCTCCCGCATTTTCTGGCGCATCTCCACAACATCATCACGCAGCTTTTGAATATCCCGTTGCTGGCCGAGAATGTCTGATCTGAGGCCTGCAAATTTCTGTGCAAGCGTTGGGTCGCCAGCAATGACACGGGCACGCACCAGGGCTTGGTGCTCCCAGGTCCACGCTTCTTCTTTCTGATACTTCTCAAAGTAACTGAAGGAGTTGACCAGTAACCCTTTGGAGCCGGATGGGCGAAGCCTCATATCCGCCTCGTAAAGAGTACCGGAAGGTGTCTGCGTCGTCAGAATATGGATGATCCGCTGGCCAAGGCGGGTATAGAACGTTGTGCTGTCAATGGCCCTGGGGCCATTGGTCTCTTTATTGGTACCCCCATTATGGATAAATACCAGATCAAGATCAGAGCCGGGGCCTAACTCAATACCGCCAAGCTTACCGTAGCCAACAATAATAAAACCGGGATTGCACAGGTTGCCGTCAACATCCCGAGGCATTCCATGTTTTTCCACCAGATTTCGCCAGGCAATGGCCAGAACGGCCTCAAGAATAACTTCAGCAATCCAGGTCAGGTAGTCACTCTCTTTCATCAGCGGCAGCGTGCCGGAAACCTGGGCAGCCGTAACCCGTAAGACATGAGCCATCTTGAAGTGGCGCAGTACTTCCATCTGGTTCTCAAGATCGTCCTCCGGTATATGGGCAAGCTGTTGCCGCAGCTCATTGGCCAATGCTTCTTTTTCCGGTGGGTTATAGAGGTCACCAAGATTGAGGAACTCATCGAGCAGCGCTGGGAAACGGGCTATCTGTTCTGCAATCCATGGGCTGGCAATACAGAGTTTGCCAAGGTGCTCCAGCGCGGCAGGGTTCTCGATCAGCAGAACCAGGTAAGCCGTTCGGCGCAATACTGCTTCAATCAACGGAAGAATTCGCAGTAAAAAAGTATCCGGTGCCGTGGAATTGCCGGCCACCCGGAGCAGAAGAGGGATAAACTTATCCAGTCGGTCACGGCTTTGCCGTCTGACCCGGGTAATGGCTTTTCCGTCTCGCAAAGAAACCAGCCGCTTCCAGGAGGCAGCAATATCTGTGAAGCCCTCCTGTAACATCAGCTGCTGTTCTTCCTCCTCACTGAGCTGGCCGAGCCAGAGAGGTTGCCAGTGGTCGCTGTGAGGTTCCTTGGCATTTGTGGTTTCAGGATCAGCAATAACCGCATCAAAGTGAGTGGTAACGTGCTGACGGTGTTCTTCCAGCTTGGTCAGTAACGCCAACCAGTCTTTTTGTCCCATACTATAGGCGACACGTGCCTGGGCCTCGGGGTTTTTCGGCAGATCCTGAGTCTGTCGATCGGCAATGGCCTGAATGGCATGTTCAAGGTTGCGCAGGAAGATATAAGCAGCTTTCAGCTCATTGGCTTCGTCAGAAGAAAAATAGTGTTTGCTCTGCAGCGTCTCCAGCACCGTCAGCAGGTTTCGCTCCTGCAGACTGCGGTCACGCCCGCCATGAATTAACTGAAAAGACTGAATAATGAATTCAATCTCGCGTATACCACCGGGCCCGAGCTTGATATTACTCTCCATGCCTTTGCGCTTCACTTCCCGCTGAATCAGCTGCTTCATTTCCCGCAGGGCGCTGATGGACCCAAAATCAATATAGCGACGATAAACAAATGGGCGCAGCTGGCTGAGCAGTAACTGACCGGCAGGAATGTCCCCGGCAACTACCCTGGCCTTAAGCATGGCGTAACGCTCCCAGTCCCGTCCCTGATCCTGATAATACTGCTCCATCGCCGCAAAACTCATGACCAGTGCGCCGCTGGAACCATAAGGCCGCAGTCGCATATCAACCCGGAACACAAAACCATCGGCACTCTGACAATCCAGCACCTTGATCAGTCGCTGGCCAAGGCGGATAAAAAACTCCTGGTTGGTAATGACCTTTTTGCAGCCACGGGTTTCTCCCTGGCAGGGATAGGTGAACATCAGGTCGATATCTGAAGAGAGGTTGAGGTCTCTGGCACCGAGTTTGCCCATACCCAGCACCACCATGTTCTGGGGAACCGGTTCTTCACCCGGAATGTTGGTACCGTAGGGTGTTCCCATGGTTTGACAGCAGTCCCGGTAGAGCCAGTTGAGTGCACTTTCAATGCAGGCATCCGCCAGGGCCGACATATCCGCTGTCGTTTCCTCCATGCTGACCCGGCGATTCAGGTCGAGCCAGATAATTCGGAGCATTTCACGGTTGCGGTAGAGCCTGAGTGCTTTGATCAGGTCCTGTTCACTCTCAACCGCTTCCAGGGCTGTGTGTAAACGTTCCGGATGGGTTTCGGCAAAATCAGGCAGTTTGTCATGGTTTTCCAGAAGGCTGGCCAGCCACTGTGGGTGGCGAATGCATTGCTGCGCTGCAAAGTCACTGCCTGCCCAGCAATGGATCAGCTCATCCATGACCTCAGGGTTCAGTTGATCGCTTTTTTCAGGAAAAAGGTTGGCAGGAAGTGTAAATGTCGGGTTGTTATCAGCAAATTGCTGCCAGTGGGCAATGACAATGTTCCTGATCGCTTCAGGAATGGTTTCAGTTGACCCGGAGGCAGTTAATTGTTGACTGAGTTGTGCCAGTGGCTCCATAAACCCGCTCTCTTCTGGTTGCTGGAGCCATTTTATGGGAATGGTTATGGGACTGCCAGTAGGCTTGGCATCCTGACTTGTCAGAGGTGATCAATGACTATAATGGGGTTTTTTAAATAACTGATACACGCCGAGCATGCTTTTTATTCGAATAATATCCTATTTACCATTTTTTTTGATTTATCGGTTGGGATGGTTTGTTTATTTTTCTCTTTATTATCTTTTTGGTTATCGAAGAGACGTTGTCTGTCGCAATATCAGGCAGGCCTTCCCTGAGAAGAGCGAAAAAGAAATAAAGCGTTTGGCAAAGCAGTTTTACCGGCACTTTGCAGACCTTTTTATGGAGGTGGTTAAAGCCCATCAAATGAGTGCTGAGCAGTTTAAAAAACGTTGTCGGATCAAGGGTGAAGAACAGCTAATTCAATGTTCTGTTCACAAAGATGCCGGACAAAACAGGCCTATCATCGTGTTAACCATCCACCAGGGAAATTGGGAGTGGATGCTCCATGGCGCCTCGCAACACCTCGATATCCCAATTGACCCGGTTTACAAACCTTTGCATCACCAAGGTTGGGATCAGTTCATCCGGGAGGTGCGCAGCCGTTTTAATTCCCGCCCCATTCCAATGAAACAGGCTGGACGAGATATTCTTAAACGCAAAAACAGTTTCCGGCTTTTTGTCATGTTGGCAGATCAGGCACCGGCAGAAGGTGAAGGCAGTTACTGGGTTTCCTATCTCAATAAGGAAGCTCCGTTTTACCTTGGAGCTGAGAAACTGGCTTACCTGACCCGGTACCCTGTCTTTTTTGCCCAGTGCCGACGGCTAAAGCGTGGTTACTATGAACTTGAGTTTAAAGAGCTGGCCATGCCCCCTTATGAACATGCGGATGATAAAAACAATCATCAGATCATTAATGCTTATGTAAATGCGGCGGAAGCAGCGATCCATGAACAGCCGGAAACGTTTCTCTGGAGCCATCGTCGCTGGAAAAGAAGCCGGGAACGATGAATGAAGCATTGCTGCCTTGCTGGCCTGATCTGGCACACCTTTGAGTGCCAGGCTCCGGGTTGGTAATTATGTCCCTGATGACATCGATTATTGAGTAATATCAATATTTCTGTTGTCAAAACTTTAGGTATTCGGCTTTTAACCAACAAAACCCGGAATTGGCAAATCATGAGCTGGTTTGATTGATTTTGTTGTGCGTGCTGCAGGGTTTTTCCTGAAAAATCAATGCTTTTCGCAATAAAAAATACACATAAGTACTGGTACTCATTGCGGAAATTGCTTATCTTGTAGTTATATTACAGTTGATTAATATCATTTTTTTTACCTTGGGCTGTTAGACGAAATTTGTTCGGTATGCTTGATGTTGCAAGTGATCAATCATTAACAATAACGAACACAAGGTTTGGTGTGGCAGTTTGATACGTCAACAGGCGTAAGGGTTAGCAGGATTGCTACTCGCTTGGCAGGATAACCGGGCATCAGGCTCACCTGTGAAGCTGGCGAGATAAAGTGCATTGCCTCCTGTGGGAGGGGCTGTCTGATCCATTCCGACCATTTGTCCGGAAACTCTGATCCAGGTTCAGGGCAGAAATTCTTTTTCCTGCCTTGATTCTGTCTCATCTGCGCCTGACCCGGGAGTTTGGCAGAGAATAGATTGATGTCAGCCTATTCTCCGTCAGGTTCCCGGCTTTATCGATCTCGGAGCCGATTTGTATGCATGATATCGACCCTATAGAAACCAGGGAATGGCTGGAAGCACTGGATTCCGTTCTTGAACAGGAAGGCGAAGACCGTGCTCATTTTCTGCTGACCCGGCTTTCTCAGCATGCTCGTGCCAAAGGTACGCAGCTGCCCTACGCGATTACCACGCCTTATCGCAATACCATTCCACCAGAAAAAGAAGCCCGCATGCCTGGTGACCTGTTTATGGAGCGCCGTATTCGCTCCCTGGTCCGCTGGAATGCCCTGGCCATGGTGATGCGCGCCAACAGGAAAGACAGCAGCCTGGGGGGGCATATCTCTTCCTTCGCTTCCAGTGCCACTCTTTATGACATCGGTTACAACTACTTCTTCCACGGCCATGAAAGTGACCGTGAAGGCGACCTGGTTTACTACCAGGGGCACGTATCGCCCGGTATCTACTCTCGGGCCTTTCTGGAAGGTCGTCTGGACGAGGGCCAGCTGGATAATTTCCGTCAGGAAGTGGATGGCAATGGGCTTTCTTCCTACCCCCACCCCAAGCTGATGCCGGACTTCTGGCAATTCCCGACCGTATCCATGGGTCTCGGCCCTCTGCAGGCGATCTATCAGGCTCACTTTATGAAGTACCTGATTAACCGTGGTATGTCCCCGGATCAGAATCGTAAAGTCTGGGCATTTTTGGGTGATGGTGAGATGGATGAGCCGGAATCGCTCGGTGCCATCTCCCTGGCCGGTCGTGAGAAGCTGGATAACCTGATCTTCGTGGTCAACTGTAACCTGCAACGTCTCGACGGCCCGGTGCGTGGTAACGGTAAGATCATTCAGGAGCTGGAAGGTATTTTCCGTGGCGCTGGCTGGAACGTTATCAAAGTAGTATGGGGCCGTCATTGGGATCCGCTGCTGGCCCAGGACAAGCATGGCAAGCTGCAGGAAGTGATGGACAAAGCCGTTGATGGTGATTACCAGAACTGTAAGGCGAAAGGCGGTGCCTGGACCCGTGAACACTTCTTTGGCCGTGACCCTGAAGCCCTGAAGCTGGTTGAACACCTGTCGGATGATGATATCTGGCGTTTGAACCGGGGTGGCCATGACCCCTACAAAGTCTTTGCTGCCTACCACGAGGCGGTTAACCATAATGGCCAGCCTACTGTGATTCTAGCCAAAACAGTGAAGGGTTACGGTACCGGTGCCACCGGTGAAGCGGCCAACGTCAGCCACAATGTTAAGAAACTGCCGGTTGATGACCTGAAGCACTTCCGTGATCGCTTCGACCTGCCGATCAAAGACGAAGACATTGAGACCCTGCCTTACTTCAAGCCTGACGCTGACAGCCCGGAAATGAAGTACATGCGCAAGCGTCGTGAAAAGCTGGGTGGCTTTATTCCACAGCGCCGTGTCGAAACGGACGTAAAGCTGGAAATTCCCGGCCTTGAGGCTTTTGAGGCGGTAACCAAGGGCAGTGGTGAGCGTGAAATCTCCACCACCATGGCTTACGTCCGTATTCTGAGCGCACTGGCCAAAGACAAGAGCCTTGGTAAGCACATCGTACCGATCATTCCGGATGAAGCCCGTACCTTTGGTATGGAAGGGATGTTCCGACAGCTGGGTATCTACTCTGCAGAAGGCCAGAACTATGACCCGGTAGACTCCGACCAGGTCATGTTCTACAAAGAATCCAGGCAGGGGCAGATTCTGGAAGCGGGTATTAACGAAGCGGGTGCCCACGCCGCCTGGGTCGCTGCCGCAACCTCCTACAGCAGCAACAACGTGCCGATGATTCCGTTCTATGCGTTCTATTCCATGTTTGGTTTCCAGCGGACTGGCGATCTGGCCTGGGCTGCGGGTGATATTCAGGCGCGTGGCTTCCTGATTGGTGCGACGGCGGGGCGTACCACGCTGAACGGTGAAGGTTTGCAACATCAGGACGGCCACAGCCATATTCTGGCGTCCACCGTACCGAACTGCATCAGCTATGATCCGACCTACGGCTATGAAATGGCGGTGATTATCCAGAACGGTCTGCAGCGTATGTATGGCAACGGTGACAATGTCTGGTACTACATCACCGCCATGAATGAAAACTACCGTCAGCCAGCACTGCCGGAAGGACCGGAAGTGATAGAGGGCATCATCAGGGGACTTTACAATCTGGAAGAAAATTCCCGCAACCAGGGACTTAAGGTCCAGCTGATGGGTTGTGGCACTATTCTTGAAGAGGTACGTGCTGCCGCCGGTATTCTGCGTGAAGAATTCAACATTGAGTCTGATATCTGGAGCGCAACCAGCTTTAATGAACTGGCCCGTAATGGTCAGGACGCCAGGCGTTACAACATGCTGAACCCGGAATCTGAACAGCAAGTCAGCTGGGTTGAGCAGCAGCTCTCTGGCCGTAAAGGTCCGGTTATTGCTGCCACTGACTATATGAGCCTGTACGCTAACCAGATTCGTGAATTCGTGCCTGCAACTTTCGTTTCTCTGGGTACTGACGGGTTTGGTCGCTCCGATACTCGGGAACAGCTGCGTCGCTTCTTCGAGGTAGACCGTTACTTCATCGTGGTGGCTGCCCTGTATGCGCTGGTTCAGGATGGTGAGCTGGAGGCGTCTGTGGTCAGTGAGGCCATCAGGAAGTTTGATATCGACCCAACCAGGGCTAACCCTCTGTATTGCTGAGTCCGGAACTGAAGAGAAGGTATGAGGAATGAGTGACGAAATCATCAAGGTTCCAGATATCGGCAGTGGCGAGGCAGAAGTTATCGAAATCTGCGTCAAGCCCGGTGATACGGTATCGGCTGAAGACTCCCTGATTGTCCTGGAGTCTGACAAGGCAACCATGGAAGTCCCGGCACCACACGATGGCGTGGTGACAGAAGTGCTGCTGACGGTTGGTGACCATGTCGGTGAAGGTGCGCCGATGGTCAAGATGGCTGCCGCAGCATCTGAGGTTGCAAAACCTTCAGCGGATAGCGGGCAGCCAGCAGAAGCCCCCGTGGTGGCAGCTTCGACTGCGGAAGCGGTGCAGGCCGGTGGCTCCCGGATTGAGTCTATGCATGTACCCGACATCGGTGCTGAGAATGTGCCGGTGATTGAGGTTTGTGTGAAGGTTGGGGACACCGTTGCCCCGGAAGACTCATTGATTGTCCTGGAGTCTGACAAAGCGACCATGGAAGTGCCTTCACCATTAGCAGGCGTGGTGAAAGCCATTCACGTCAAGGAAGGTGACGCCCTGAGTCAGGGTGACCTGGTGATCGACGTTGAAGTTAATGGCGGTGGTTTGGTCGCTGTTTCTGATAAACCAGCGCCGGTAGCAGCACCACCAGAGCCTGCCGCTGTTGTGCCTGCTCCGCCACAGTCTGGACCACGCATTGAGAAAGTTACGGTACCGGATATTGGTGCTGAGAATGTTCCCGTAATTGAGGTCTGTGTCAGCGTTGGCGATCAGATTGAAGAAGAAGCATCACTGATCGTGCTGGAATCCGACAAGGCGACCATGGAAGTGCCGTCACCGTTTGCCGGTGTCGTAAAAGCCATCATGGTCAAAGAGGGCGATACCCTGAGCCAGGGTGACCTGGTTCTGGATATTGAAGTGTCTGGTGGCGCTGAAGCACCCGTGGTCAGCCAGCCGGCTCCGGCAGCCGCTGCGCCTGCCATTACGCCACCGCAGCAGGAGACTCCGTCCCGTGCGCCATCAGCGCCACCACCCCGTGCTGAAGCAAACCCGGTGGAACTTGGGCGGGTCAACCGCAAATTCCATGCTGGCCCTGCAGTGCGCAAGCTGGCCCGTGAGTTCGGTGTTGACCTTGCCGAAGTGACCGGCAGTGGTCCCCGTCGTCGCATTCTGAAAGAAGACGTGCAGAAGTACGTCAAGAAGCGCCTCAGTGACAAGGCACTTTCAGGGCAAGGAGCTGCTCAGGGTGTCTCTTCCGGGTTGGGCATTCCAGCCATGCCAGAGATCGACTTCAGCAAGTGGGGTGACATCGAGAAGGTTGCCCTGAGTCGCCTGCGTAAAGTGGCGGCCCAGAACTTCCAGCGCTCCTGGCTGAATGTGCCACACGTTACCCAGTTTGATGAGTGTGACATTACTGAACTGGAAGCGTTCCGTAAGGCTCAGAAAGCCATGGCCGAGGCTCGTGGTACCAAACTGACACCACTGCCGTTTATTCTGAAAGCCGTTGCCTATGTGTTGAAAGAACTGCCACAGTTCTGCACTTCTCTGAGCCCGGATGGTGAAACGCTGATCTACAAGAAGTACATCAATATTGGTGTTGCAGTCGATACGCCCGATGGCTTGCTGGTTCCGGTCATCAAGAACGTCGACCAGAAGAGCCTGTGGGAGCTGTCTGCCGAGTGTATCGAGCTGGCTGGTAAGGCCCGTGACAAGAAGCTGAAGCCTGACGAAATGCAGGGCGGTTGCTTTACCGTCTCCAGCCTGGGTTCCATCGGTGGCACAGCGTTTACGCCCATCGTCAACGCGCCAGAAGTGGCCATTCTTGGCCTGTCCAGGGCTGCCATTAAGCCGCTGTGGAATGGTAAGGATTTTGATCCGAGGCTGATGTTACCGTTGTCTCTCTCTTATGACCACAGAGCCGTCAACGGGGCAGATGCGGCACGCTTCACCACCATGTTGGGTGAATTGTTGAACGATATTCGCAAGCTGCTTCTTTGAGACGTTTGCTAACAATCCGGAGGTGATTAATCTCCGGATTCTGAATTTTATATATTTATTATTTTAATGGAGTTAACAGATCAACCAGTTTATCACGGGCTGTAAGTAAAAAAACTACCTTAATGCCACTACGGGGTGAATCCCAAACGTCAACGAATTTACCGCATTCTTCTTTTCCAATTGATTCTAATATTCTTTCTCTGAGCTTATTGGCTTCCTCTGAAGAATTAACCCTGATTGATAAGTCCATCTTATCCATTGATATAGCAGTAATCTTAAACTCCCCATTCGGGTTGAACCTTTGCTGTATTAAAGTATTCACATCAATGGATATTAAGTCCTTGGTTTTATCATCAGGAGCATTCCCAATTGGCTTTTGCCTATTTGGCCTGGGGGCAGAAGAAAATCTGTTTTCATCCACTATTCTCTCGAACCATTCATCATCGGATGTATTATGTTTGTCATCAGATGTCGCGTCTTTAGCGGGGGTGATCTTGGGTGAGCCATCACAGACTAAAAAGCTGCCATCCTTAATTACCAATTCAAGCAACGGGTTACCTTCTCTGTCTACAATGCACATGTAGCCGGGGCAGTTAAAATCAAAGCAAGGGGTCCTTTCAAAGCCCCTGGCTGTAGTTACTGCGGCAGTGGCAATTTTACCGTAAGCACCTTCTTCATCAATGGACGCTATGAGTTTTTGTACCATGTGCAGGTCATCAGAGGGTGCTGTGCCTAACCTTGATAGATGTTGTGCTGTTATGGTGGTTCCCAATGCCTGTTCAATTTTCTCCAGTAGCACAGTGTCACAACTGCCCGCTACGTCTATTTTGGGTAGCGTTAGCTCCACATTTACTTTACCTTCATCATTTAGCTGGTGCTTCAGACTATTAATGGTGGGACGACTAAGGGTCGAAATTGCTGTTGCACTGGGTAAGTGGGGTTTTATTGCGACAAATTTAAGGCCTGATTGGAGCTCTTTGGCAATGGCAACAAATTTTGTGTTTTTAGCGTATTGAACTTTTTCCGTTGTACACATCATCTTGGCGTTATCGACACGAGAGCCATCTGCGCACAGAAAATGGCCCGAAGTCGTATGAGCCGGGTCAAAACGTGTCTCCCAGGCACCCCGGAACTCCATCACATTACCCAATACCGCTCTAACGTTTTCCCGCTGAGATTCGTCAAGGCCATCAAACAACGTTTTCATTTCTCCTCTGGTTTTACCATGAACAAAAAGATCCGTAATGTCCGCTACTTTCTTGGTATCATCATTCAGTTTTTCGGTTTGATAATATGTAGACAATATCTGATCAAGATACTCGTCCCTGTGGGCATAGTCAGAAGCAATGAAGTTGGCGGAAGAAACTGGCTTTCTATCATCGCTATTGTAAGGGTATTTTATGCTGAATTTGCCGAGTTCTTGATGGATATCAGACTCCAGATCTGGAGTTAAGGAACCTTCGGGAATCCCCAGGATTGATTCCTTTTTGTTGTTATCTTCTATACACGCCAGAACCATACCCAGAACCGGCGCCAGGCTGGCAGGAGACAAGGCTGTGCTTGCGTCCTCTGTCATGGCTAATAACGTAAGTGATACTTTATCCATCAGTTGTTTAACGACATCTGAAACCGATAAGGTGGGCACGGACGATGCGTCTGCCGGATTTATTGGCGGCAATGACAGTGATATATTTTGGTTTGACGGTGTAATAGGTCCCATAGTATTCACTCCAATGTGTGATTAAGTGATTAGGGAACCCAAAATCGTTGCTTCATGCGTTGCGGCAAGTTCAAACGACTACCATATTGCATAAGGGCAAATCAGAATCCCGATTTTGGGATGAATCCTAATGGTGGACATTTTGTGTGAATAATGGTTCCTGTAAGTGCTCAAAAACCACGGGTATAAGGCAAAATTTCCCGTAGTCGTCTACATTTATCACTCATGACTTTTCCCTTTGAGATTCCAGACGATCTAAAATACGACTTAGTCAGGAAACTGCTGACATATACGACAAACCTTGAGAAAAAGTCACGCTACTTCTTGTTGAGGATAATAGCCGTCTCCGGGAGGATAATACCTGTCTTCTTGAGGATAATGCCCGCTTGGATAAGCGAGTTACCAGAAGGGTCAATATTAAAAGAAGTTACTTATTATGACGTACAGGAGTTGTCGTTTTCTGTATTCGTCACCCGCTATGAGCTGGAACACTGGCTTACCCCGGATGGTACCTACATAAGTGGTCGTCTCCAGAGAATATTCAGGGTTATCACTTTGATCCAGAATTTACCTGGTTTGGCAGCACTCAGAGCAAGCGTCGTGAGAATTTTCAGACCTTGCTGCATCGTCCATGAAAAATCTTTGTCCTGAATGAACACACCATGAGTTACCTGGTGGGCCATGATTTCACGGTCAAGTGGCAGAAAAATTCCAGGATTGCCTTGGAGTTCACTTCTTTAATCGCAAAGCCTGGGATGGTTTTTTAGACGACTGCGGTATGGAAGGGCCAGACCTTCGGCGGCGAGCTTCTGAAGCGATGTGACAAGAAGCTGAAGCCTGACGAAATGCAGGGCGGTTGCTTTACCGTCTCCAGCCTGGGTTCCATCGGTGGCACAGCGTTTACGCCCATCGTCAACGCGTCAGAAGTGGCCATTCTTGGCCTGTCCAGGGCTGCCATTAAGCCGCTGTGGAATGGTAAGGATTTTGATCCGAGGCTGATGTTACCGTTGTCTCGCTCTTATGACCACAGAGCCGTCAACGGGGCAGATGCGGCACGCTTCACCACCATGCTGGGTGAGTTGTTGACCGATATTCGCAAGCTGCTTCTTTGAGACGCTTGTTAAAAATCCGGAGGTGATTAATCTCCGGATTCCGCATTTTATATATTTATTATTTCAATGAAGCTAACTGATTAAGCAGTTTCTTACGAGCTTCACAAGAAACCTCTACCATAATACCACAGGGTATATCCCAAACTTTAACGAATTTATTGTATTCTTCTTTTCCAATTGATTCTAATATTCTTTCTCTGAGCTTATTGGCTTCCTCTAAAGAATTAACCTTGATTGATATCTCTATGCTACGCACTGATATAGCAATAATCTTAAACTCCCCATTCGGGTTGAACTTTTGTTGTATTAAAGTATTCACATCAATGGATGCTAAGTCCTTGGTTTTATCATCAGAAGCATTCCCAATTGGCTTCTGCCTGTTTGGCCTGGGAGCATAAAAAGGTCTGTTTTCATTTATTAATCTCTCGAACCATTCATGCTCAGGTGTATTAGGTTTGTCATCAGATTTCACGTCTTTAGCGGGGGTGACCTTGGGTGAGCCATCAAAGACTAAATAGCTGCCATCCTTAATTACCAATTCAAGCAACCGGTTACCTTTGCTGTCTACAATGCACATGTAGCCGGGGCAGTTAAAATTAAACCCAAAGGTCTTTTCTGAGCACCTGAGTGTAGATACTGCGGCAGTGGCAATTTTACCGTGAGCACCTTCTTCATCAATGGACGCTATGAGTTTTTGCACCATGTGCAGTTCATCACAGGGTGTTGTGCCTAACCTTGATAGATCTTGTGCTGTTATGGTGGTTCCCAATGCCTGTACAATTTTCTCCAGTAGCTCAGTGTCACGACTGCCCGCTACGTCTATTTTGGGTAGCTTTAGCTCCACCTTTTCTTTAACTCCATCATTTAACTCGTGCATCAGACGATTAATGGTGCGATAGTTGAGAGTCCAAATTGCTTTTGCACTGGGTAAGTGCGGTTTTATTGCAACCAATTTAAGGCCTGGTTGGAGCTCCTTGGCAATGGCAACAAATTTTGTGTTTTCAGCGTATTGAACTCTTTCTGTTGTACACATCATCTTGGCATTATCGATATGAGAGCCATCAGCACACAGAAAATGGCCCGAAGTCGTATC